>VAZT01000439.1 GCA_005884825.1 Alphaproteobacteria bacterium | reverse complement strand
TGCCAAGCGGGTGCGCCTGATTGGCGACCTGCCATTCTTCGTTTCCCCCGATTCGAGTGACGTGTGGGTCAACCCGGAGCTCTTCCTGCTCGACGACCAGCACAGGCCACGTTTTGTCGCTGGCGTGCCGCCCGATTACTTCAGCTCCCTGGGACAGCTTCGGGGCAACCCGGTTTACGACTGGGACGCTGCGCGGCGGACTGGATACCGGTGGTGCATAGACCGTTTGCGCGCGCTGCTGACGCATGTGGACATGGTTCGGCTGGATCATTTCCGAGCATTTGCGGCCGCCTGGCACGTACGAGCTGCAGCCGCAACTGCCCAGATCGGTGACTGGGTTCCGGGCCCGGGGGCCGATTTCTTCGCCGCCGCCGAGAAGGAGATAGGCTCCCTGCCGTTCATCGCCGAAGATTTGGGGCTGATTACACCGGATGTTGGCGCGCTGCGCGACCGGTTCCGCTTGCCGGGCATGCGGGTTCTCCAATTCGCGTTTGATGGCCATTCGGACAATCCGCACCGGCCCGACAACTTCATGCCCAATACGGTCGTCTACACCGGCACGCATGACAACCCGACGACTCGCGGCTGGTTCGATGCGTTGCCGGCGCAGCAGAAACAGGAGCTCGGCGGGTATCTCGGGCGACAGCTCGACGGCGGCGATGCGGCATCGGCATTGATCGAGTTGGCCTGGTCGTCAGGCGCGGCTCTCGCGATCGCGCCATTGCAGGATTTTCTCAATCTCGGGAACGATGCACGCATGAACCTGCCCGGACGCGCCGATGGAAATTGGCGCTGGCGATTTACCGAAGACATGCTGACGCCGGAAACCCTCAGCCGGTTGCTCGAGTTGACGCAGCGCTCGGCGCGAATGTCCTCTCAATCGCGCGGTGTCACGGAAAGACATGTAACATGATGAGCCCGAACCGCATCGTCTTCCTCGTTGATGTCGACAACACATTGCTCGACAACGATGGCATACAGGCCGATCTCAAGCGCCATCTCGAGCGCGAGTTCGGCGCCGCCTGCCGCGACCGCTACTGGGTGATACTGGAGCAATTGTTCGCGGAACTAGGCTACCGCGATTATCTCGGTGCCTTGCAACGTTACCGCGTCGAGCACAAGGAGGACATACACCTCCTCACCATGTCGTCCTATCTGGTCGACTACCCGTTCGCCGACCGCCTGTACTCGCGAGCCCTCGAGGTCCTCGAACATTTAGGTGATTGGGGACAAACCGTCATTTTGTCGGACGGCGACGTCGTCTTTCAGCCCCGGAAGGTCGAGCGTTCCGGCATTTCCGCGGCCGTTGCAGGGCAGGTGCTGATCTACATCCACAAGGAAGAGGAGCTCGACGACGTCGAGCGCCGCTACCCGGCTGATCACTACGTCCTGATCGACGACAAGCCGCGCATCCTGACGGCGGTCAAGGCCGCATGGGGCGAGCGCGTGACGACCGTGCTGCCGCGGCAGGGTCAGTTTGCCAATGCCATTGACGCCAGCTCCTTCCCGTCGCCCGACCTCACGATCGAGCAGATCAGCGATCTGCTCGCCTACGATTTGCCCAGCCTGCACGAGGGCCCACCTTCAATCCGTCCTGCAGCAAAGGTGTGACGATGAAAGCGACCCAAAAGCTCCACGATTTGGGCCAGAGCATCTGGCTCGACAATATCACCCGGGATTTGCTGACGAGCGGCACGCTCAAGCGCTACATCGACGATCTGTCGGTGACCGGGTTGACCTCCAATCCGACGATCTTCGATCAGGCGATAAAGAACAGCGCTTCCTACGACGGCGCGATCCGTCAGAAGCTCGCGGAGGGCAAGACGGGAGAGCCGCTGTTCTTCGAACTAGCGCTCGATGATCTTCAGCGCGCCGCCGATCTCTTTCGCCCGATCCACCGTCAGACAAACGGGGTCGACGGGTGGGTGTCGCTCGAGGTATCGCCGCTCCTAGCGCACGACACGGCGAGCACGCTCGCCGCGGCGAAGGATCTCCACACGAGAGCGGCGATCCCGAACCTTTTCATCAAGATCCCGGGCACCAAGGAAGGTCTGCCGGCGATCGAAGAGGCGACTTTCGCCGGCGTACCGATCAACGTGACATTGCTCTTCTCGCGCGAGCACTACGTCGCGGCCGCAGAAGCATTCCTGCGCGGCATCGAGCGGCGCATCGCGGCCGGGCTCAATCCCGATGTCGCGTCCGTTGCCTCGGTGTTCGTCAGCCGGTGGGATGTGGCGGTCGTGGACAAGGTGCCGCATGCGCTGCGCGGGAAGCTCGGCATCGCGATTGCCAAGCGCACCTACAAGGCCTACCGCTCCCTGCTCGACTCGCCGCGGTGGCAGCGCCTTTACAACGCCGGCGCTCGCCCGCAGCGCCTGCTCTGGGCCAGCACCGGCACCAAAGACCCGGAGGCTTCCGACGTCCTCTACATCAAGGCCCTCGCCGCGCCGTTCACGGTCAACACGATGCCGGAGCAGACGCTGCAAGCCCTGGCCGATCACGGCGATCTCGGCGGAATCCTGCAGGCGGACGGCGGCGACGCCGAAGAGGTACTGAAAGAATTTGCCAAGGCCGGCGTCGACATTGAGACCCTAGCCGCCCGCCTCCAGGACGAAGGTGCGGCATCGTTCGTCAAATCCTGGAACGAATTGATGGAGGTCATTGCATCCAAGAGCGCAGATCTCGCAAAAGTCGCTTAGCGACACGCAGCTTGTTGCCCGGAAATCGCGTACCGAAGGGTCCATCCATGACGGTACTTACCGAAAGCCCGGCTCGGCGAGCGCTTGAAGCGCATCATCGTGCGATCCGGGATGTGCATCTCCGAACGCTCTTCGCAGATGATCCGCAGCGTGGCGAGCACATGACCGCCGAGGCCTGTGGGATCTATTTCGATTACTCGAAGAACCGAATCACTGGACAGACCCTCAAGCTCTTGCTCGAACTCGCGGACGCTGTGGGGCTTCGCGACCGGATCGATGCCATGTTCCGGGGCGAGAAGATCAATGTGTCGGAGCGGCGGGCCGTGCTCCACGTCGCGCTGCGGGCCCCGAGAGGTGCATCCTTCCCGGTCGACGGCGAGAACGTCGTGCCCGAGGTGCATACGGTCCTCGATCAGATGGCCGACTTCTCCGACCGCATCCGCAGCGGCGCGTGGAAGG
>VAZT01000438.1 GCA_005884825.1 Alphaproteobacteria bacterium | reverse complement strand
CGCCGGCGAGCCAGAACGGCGTCGTCACGGTCAAGCCGACAGTGGGCCTTATCAGCCGCGCCGGCATAGTCCCGATCGCCCACAGCCAGGACACCGCCGGCCCGCTGACGCGCACCGTGCGGGACGCGGCAATTTTATTAAACGTGCTGGCCGCCGCCGACCCGCTCGACCCGGCTACCGCGGAACTGCGGCGCCCCGCGGACTATACGAGCTTTCTCGACGGGGACGGCCTCAAAGGTGCGCGGATCGGCGTGCCGAGCGATCCCTCCGATCCGGCGAACGATTTCTATTACGGCGCGTTGCCGCAGCGCGCCGCCGCGGTCATGCGCGAGGCGATCGCGGTGCTCGAACGCGAAGGGGCGACGGTTGTACGCGCCAACATCCCGACCGAGGGGTGGATCGGCGGCCCGGGCACGGAGATGGCGATCCTCAACCGCAATCCGGAGAGCCCGACGAAGAACCAGGCGGCACGCCGGCCGATCGTCTTCGTCTATGAATTGAAGCACGATCTCAATCTTTATCTGCGCGACTGGGCCACCGGTACCGGCATCCAGAGCATTGCCGACATCATCGCGTTCAACGCGGGCAATGCCGACCGCGCATTGCGCTTTGGTCAGGACATCTTTCTCGCCGCCGAGGCGACGCGCGGCGATTTGAGCGAGCTCGAATATATCTCGGCGCGGCAGATGGATCTGCGCGCCTCGCGCACCTTGGGCCTCGACGCATACATGGGCGAGCATCGGCTCGACGCGGTGCTGTTCCCCGCCATGTCCGGCGCCGCGATCGCGGCCAAGGCCGGCTACCCCAGCATTCAAGTGCCCGCCGGTTTTATCGCCGGAATCGGCGACAAGAAGACCCCGGACTACCCTTACGGCGCGACCTTCACCGGCCGTGCCTGGAGCGAGCCGATCCTGCTGCGGCTCGCCTATGCCTTCGAGCAGGCGACCCAAGCCCGGCGCCTGCCGCCCGGCCTGCCGCCTCTCGACTCGGCTTGTGGACGCTAATTCACCCTCCGAGGGAGAAAACTCGCCAACTGACGCAGATCAATGTGACGCCGAGACGCGGCGCCCAGCGTTGTAAGATCAAAGGGCCGTTGCGAATCGGCTTTGTGCGTTGACCAAACCGGGCCGATCCGCTGCGCGCCAGATCGCGAAGGAGGGTCCATGAGCGCTACCGGATTGGACGTCTTCGACAAGACGCTGCAGACCACTAATATTTGGCTGAAGGAGATCATGCAGACGGTCGGCCCGGATCGGCACCGGGCCTATCGCGTGCTGCGCGCGGTGTTGCATGCGCTGCGAGACCGGCTCACCGTAGACGAGGTGGCTCATCTCGGAGCCCAGATGCCGCTCCTAGTGCGCGGCCTCTATTACGACCAGTGGCATCCGGCGGGAAAACCGGTTCGGACGCGCCACCTCGAGGAATTCCTCGCGCAGCTCGCCGCCGAGCTGGATGATATAGGCCCGATCAATGCGGAAGACGCGGCGCGCGCGGTCTTCGCGGTGCTCGAGGACCGTATCGCCGCCGGTGAGATCGAAGACGTAAAGGGCATGCTGCCGGCCCAACTACGCCGCCTCTGGCCGGAGGAGGCATGACGCCGCAACGATTTCGCGATCGCGCCGATGCCGGCCGCCGGCTCGCCGAGAAGCTGGCGCCTTACGCCAATCGGCAGGATGTCCTGGTCCTGGCCTTGCCGCGCGGCGGGGTGCCCGTGGCTTTTGAGGTGGCCCGCTCTCTCGGCGCGCCCCTCGATGTCTTTGTTGTGCGCAAGCTCGGCGTTCCCGGCCACGCAGAGCTGGCAATGGGCGCGGTCGCCACCGGCGGGGTCCGCGTGCTCAATGAAGAAATCGTACACGGTTTGGGTATCCCGGATCAGGTGATCGATGCGGTCGCGGCCCAAGAGCTGCAGGAGCTGTCTCGGCGCGAGCGCCTGTACCGCAACGGCCGCGCGCCTCCTGATGTCAATCACAAAACCGTCATTCTGGTCGATGATGGCCTGGCCACCGGAGCGACGATGCGGGCGGCAGTTCAGGCGCTGAAGCAGCAGCATCCGGACCGCATCATCGTAGCAGTTCCGACCGCTTCCGCCGACACCTGCGAAGCGCTGCGGGCGGAAGCCGACGATGTCGTCTGCGCCGCCACCCCAGAGCCGTTTCTCGCCGTCGGCTATTGGTACGACAATTTTGCGCAGACAACGGATGCCGAGGTGCGCGACCTGCTGGCGCAGCGGGAGAGCCGCGGCGCCCCGCCGCGCGGCGGCCGCGAGGAGGCGGCTGCGGCCGTGTTGCAGGACGCCGCCATAAGGCTGAGCGGGGGTGCCGAAGATTACAAACGGCTGCTGGATCGCATCGGCGATGCGCGCCTCGTGTTGCTGGGCGAGGCCTCCCACGGCACCCACGAATTCTATCGCGAGCGCGCCCGGATCACCCAAATGCTGATCGAGGAGAAGGGCTTTGCCGCCGTCGCGGTCGAAGCGGATTGGCCTGACGCCTACCGCGTCAATCGTTTTGTGCGCAACGTCAGTGACGACCGCGGCGCCGCAGA
>VAZT01000437.1 GCA_005884825.1 Alphaproteobacteria bacterium | reverse complement strand
CGATTCGGATCATGTAATAGGTGCTCCACACAACGCCGACCGCAAACGGTATGTCCTTTGGATTATTGAACATCTGCCCGTAATAATTCGGGATCGAAATCAGAAGCAGACATGCGATAAATCCGGCGCGGGGGCGGGCCACCGCGCCGCCCAGCTTCCAGCAGCCGATCAATCCGAGGATTCCGACCAGCCCGTTCAACAGATGCCGGGTCTCGTAGACGCCGATCGGGGAGACACGGTTCAGCGCCGCTGCCGCCATGTCGAACACGGCGCCGTAGTTATAAAGGTCCCGCCAGTGCAGCGCAGTCTTGTCGCCGAAAAAGGACAGGTAGTAGTCGAGGACGAAGTTCCCGTACCAATTGTGGACATCCTCGTCCCACGTGACGCCGTAATCTCGGAAAGTGGATAGCACAAGGACGACGCCGACCAATACGACACTCCGGGACAGCGTGTCCCACCATGATTCTACATCCCACTCCTGGAAGCACGTCAGTTTGCCGGCCAGACCCGTCGTGGCAAGCGGCCTGGCAGCAAGGAGTGATCGGCTCACAACCCGCAATCCTCCAATAGGGCGCCAAGAACGCGATCGGGCCCGAAATATTCCCGTGCCAGTTCGCGAGCCGCCCGACTGTTGCCGGAGTAATTCGCGGCAACTGCGTCGATGCCGGCAAGTGCTTCCTCATGGTTGGAATACTCAAACCAGCCGACGCCGACCGGGCAAAATTTGCTGAAACCCGTGCGCATCGTTATCACTGGCCGGCCGGCCGCCAGATAGCAGACGCTGCGATCGCTGAACCATCCGCTGTTGGGTCGAACGTAAATATCCTTCGCCACCGTGAATTCGCCGCGCGAACGGGCGATAAAATCGCGGTAGGACCGCATGTCGGCCGAAATTGGACGCGGATCGACGAGGCTCCAGCCGCCAGCAGCGACAACCGCGCGTACTCCATCGTCCGGCGGCAGCATGGCTATGCGAAAACAGCTGTCCGGCCGGTGCTTCGGCAAATCGAGAAATCGAAGAAAATTCACGTGCTTCGACCAAACATAGCTCAAGCCGCCATACTCGATATTCTTGCCCTTGTTCTCCCAGGTGGCGATGGTCGTGAAGCAGCACGGCGCGTCGCGCGGTTGGGGCCACAGGTCGACGTCGACGGGAGGGCGGGTCGGGCGCCACGAGACACCGCACAACGGCACCGGGCAGTCCTCCGACCCGAGATTTTCGCCGTAGGTGAAGAAATGAGTATGCGCATCCAAATAGGCGCGCGACTCTCGATCGGCGCTCGCGTACTTCAGTTGCTCGTACACCGGATCCGTGTCGATCATGATCCGGACCGGGCAGGCGAGGTGCTCGTCCCGCAACCGCGTCGCGCCGCAGAGATTGATGAGAGCATCCGCTTGCCGGTAGAGGGCACGCACTTCGTTCCGCGACAAGCCGTAGTGCACATCGTGAATCGCGTCCCAATAGGACCAGCGCTCACCGAACCCGTATTCCTCCATCGCCTGCTTCAGACACCGAACATTATAGTCGCACGTCATGACAATGCTGTTTGCACGCGGGTCGAAGGGATTGGCGCCGCCATCTTCGATGTACCAGCATCGGTATCCTAGCCGTTCGAGGCCAACCAGGTAATGCATGGCCTGCCAGGCAATACCCGCCAGCGGCATCTGGCCGGCGAAATGGAGAACGATGATGTCGCCGCGTTTCGTCACGATCGCATCCGCAAGTTGGTTTCCGGTAATTCGCCGACAACGTTTGACCCGCCAAGTGATTTCATATTCGCCCCTGAACCCACCAAATTGTTCGTGGAAAACCCCAAACCGCATAGGGTTGCCCCGATGCGACCCACGTGTTAATCAAGGCGATGATTGACAGCATCCGGGCGTGGATCAGCGGCAATTCGCCAGATCACCGGAAGGAGACGGGCAGGCGGCAGGAGGCATTGCAGCTCGCTCTGACGGCGCTGCTGATTGAAGCGGCGAATAGCGACGACCGGTTTGACCAGACAGAGCGCGGCGTCATCTCGCGCTTGCTCGAAAGCCGCTTTAGCCTGTCCCGGTCCGATGCGGATGAGCTGCTCGCGGCGGGCGAGACGGCGGCTTCCGAATCAGCCGAGCTGTACCATTTCACCAGGATCGTCAACGAGCGGCTCTCGTTCGAGGAGCGGGTGGAACTGATAGAGATGCTTTGGGAAGTTGCATATGCGGATGGGGTGCTCGACGAGTACGAGGACAGTCTGCTGCGCCGCGTCGGGGGACTGATCTATGTCCCGGACCGGGAGCGCGGCGAGGCCCGCCAGCGTGTGCTGAGACGCTTCGGCCTCGACCAGGCAACCTGATCCGTTCCGAGGCGAAGGCGCCGGAAATTGAGGAGAAGATTCGAAGACCATGACCTACGTTGTCACCGAAGCCTGCATACGTTGCAAGTATATGGATTGCGTCGAGGTTTGCCCCGTCGACTGCTTTTACGAGGGGGAGAACATGTTGGTGATCCACCCTGACGAGTGCATCGATTGTGGGGTGTGCGAGCCGGAATGCCCGGTCGAAGCGATCATTCCCGATAGCGAGCCGCCGGCTGAGCGATGGCTCGAGCTCAACCGCCAGTACGCGGCGAGCTGGCCGAATATTGCGCGCAAGAAGCCCTTCCCGGAGGATGCCGACGATTTCAAGGAGGTCACCGACAAGTACGACAAATACTTCAGTCCCAACCCCGGCGGACGCTGAAAGGCGGGATAGGTTGGTGAGACAAGGGACGATCGCGGGATTTGCGCAGGGGATATGCGCCCACCGGCTGGCATGAGGCGCATTTTCATGGTATTGTTATCGTGGTGCTGTTGCCTGTTGACCGTGCGTGCCGCGCTCCTCGACGAGTCGCGGGTGTGACCGTCGCCCAGTCTAGCGACCAACTGTAGCGTCCCGGCAGCGCCAAGTGGTCGATTGTGAGAGACGGATATGAATTCCGAGAAGCCTCCCTTTGACACCGGTGATCTCGTCGTCTATCCGACCCATGGTGTCGGAAAAATAGTCGCAATCGAGACGCAAGAGATATCTGGCCACACGCTCAGCGTGTTTGTGGTGCATTTCGACAAGGACCGGATGACCTTGCGCGTGCCCCTCGCCAAAGCCAAGGTGTCCGGCCTGCGACGGTTGTCCAGCCACAAGGAAATGGACGCCGCCCTTGCCAAGTTGCGCGGGCGATCTCGTGCCAAGCGGACGATGTGGAGCCGGCGCGCCCAGGAGTACCAGGCGAAAA
>VAZT01000436.1 GCA_005884825.1 Alphaproteobacteria bacterium | reverse complement strand
TTCTGGTGCTCGACAATTGTGAGCATCTCGTCGGCGCCGCGGCGAGCATGGCCGAGGCAGTGCTTCGCGCCAACCCGGCAGCGTGCGTGCTGGCGACGAGCCGCGAGCCGCTGCGAGCCGAGGGTGAGTGCCTTTACCGGGTACCGTCGCTCGCCGCGCCGACGGAGGGCGGCCGGGACGTGGAGGACCTGTTGCAATACGGCGCCGTGCGGCTGTTTGTTGCGCGGGCGCGCGCGGCAGAGCCGCAGTTCTCGCCGGACGGGCGCGTTGTCGCGGCGATTTGCCGGCATCTCGACGGCATCCCGCTGGCGATCGAGCTGGCGGCTGCGCGTACGAATGCGCTCGGGGCCGAAGAGCTCGCGGCCCGTCTCAATGATTGTTTGCATCTGTTGACGGGCGGTCGCCGCACGGCGTTGCCGCGGCACCAGACGCTGCGGGCAACGCTTGACTGGAGCTATCAGCTGCTCCCGGAGCCCGAGCGTGTGGTCCTGCGGCGGCTGGCGATCTTTGCCGGCGGCTTCACACTGCAGGCGGCGAGTACAATAGCGGCGACTGACGAGATCGCCGGCTCGGACATTGTCGGCTGCGCCGCGAACCTGGTCGGGAAGTCGCTCCTCACGGCGGATCTCGGCGGCGCAACGGGGTGGTATCGGCTGCTCGAGACGACGCGGGCCTACGCGCTCGAGAAACTCTCGCAAAGCGGGGAATTCGAGCAGGTGGCTCGACGCCATGCGGAATATTGTTGCGATCTCTTCGAGCGGGCCGAAGTCGAACTGGAGACGCGACCCGCCTCCGAATGGCTGGCCGTCTATGGCCGCCGGATCGATAACCTGCGCGCGGCACTGGACTGGGCCTTTTCGCCGGTCGGCGACGCCTCGATCGGCGTGGCGCTGACCGCCGCCGCGGTCCCCTTGTGGATGCATTTGTCACTAATGGAGGAGTGCCGCGGGCGGGTCGAGCGGGCGCTGGCCGCTATCGCGGCCGGAGCGGGCCGGGACGCGCGCTGCGAGATGCAGCTACACGCCGCGCTTGCGACATCGCTGATGTATACCAAAGGTGCCGTTTCCGAGATCGATGAGGTCGGGACAAAGGCCTTCGAGATTGCGGAGAGCCTTGGCAACGCCGAGTACCAGTCGCGCGCGCTCTGGGGCCTGTGGTCCTTTCGCATCAGCGGCGGCCAGCATGGCGTCGCTCTGACCCTGGCTCAAAGGTTCTATACTCTGGCGGCGAAGCGGTCCGACCCGGACGATCGCCTGATCGGCGAGCGAATGATCGGTACGTCGCAGTATTACATGGGTGATTTGCTCAGCGCGCGGCGCCATCTCGAGCGCGTGCTCGCCCATCCTGCCCAGAAGTCGCAAATCGTTCGCTTTGAGGGCGGCGACGAGTGGGCGCAGGCGCGGACCTATCTTGCCCGGATCCTATGGCTGCAGGGATTGCCGGATCAGGCGATGCGGACCGCCGAAAGCAGTGTCGCGGACGCTCGGGCGACCAATCACGCAATGTCACTGTGTCAGGCTCTCGCCGTGGCGGCATGCCCGATCGCGCTGTGGGTCGGCGATCAGGCCGCGGCGGAACATTACGTGGAAATGCTGCTCGACCATTCGACAAGGCATGCGCTGGCGCGCTGGCGCGCCTTTGGCCGCTGCTATCAGGGAATGCTCGTCATCCAGCGCGGCGATCTCAGCATCGGATTGCGGCTGCTGCGCGCCGCCTTCGCCGAACCAGGCGCGGCCGGGTCCGTCCCGCGGTTGTTTACGTTCGTTCTGGCAGAGGCCTTGGGCCGGGCCGGCCAGATCCCCGGCGGGCGGGCCGCGATCGAGGAGGCGATCGTCCGCTCCCAGCACAATGAAGAACGCTGGGCAATTGCCGAGTTGTTGCGAATCAGAGGCGAGCTTCTTTTGTTGCAGGGAGGATCCGGAGCCGCGGCGGCGGCCGAAGATTACTACCGGCAGGCGCTCGGTTGGGCACGCCGGCAAGGAGCCTTGTCCTGGGAACTGCGCGCCGCCACGAGCCTCGTCCGGTTGCTGCGCGACCAAAATCGGTCCGCAGAGGCGATTGCACTTCTCGCGCCGATCTACAATCGGTTCACCGAGGGTTTCGAGACTGCCGACCTCAAAGCCGCAAAAGCACTGATCGACGGTCTTTACAATACCGAGGGGGCTAGCCGATCGCCGCTGATGGATGCCCCGCCCAAAACCGCGGCAATCCTCGAGTTGAGCCCGACGGTGCGGCGTCGACTAGCATAATGGCCGCATGAGTGTGGGCGGCACGGTGCTGCATGCTCCGTGCCGCCCACATCCAAGGCTTACTCGGCCGAGGGCTTACTCGGCTGGTGCCGCGGCTGCCGCAGGCCGCTCGTAGGCGAGCCGAGAGAGACCCATATGGACGACGGCGGCGATGATGGCGCCGACGATCGGGGCCAAACCATACAGCCAGGCGTCGCCGAGATTGCCCGTCACGATCATCGGACCCAACGCGCGCGCAGGGTTGAAGGCGGCGCCTGTCAACGCCCCGCCCATCAGGATGTTGAGGACTAAGGTCAGGCCGATCGCGACCGGCGCGAGGTGGGCGGCGCGGCCGGCGACCGCGGTGCTGAGCACGGCCGTGACCAGGAAGAAGGCGAGCACTGCCTCGATCGCGAAGCCGCTCGCCGGTGTGATCGTCACCGTCGTGCCGCCGATAACGAGACCGTGCGCGAGCTCGGGCGTGCCGAGGCCGGTGGCCACGCCGCTCAGCACGATCCGCAACAACAGCGCTGCGGCGACGCCGCCGGCGATCTGGCAGACGATGTAGCCGGCCGCCTCGGCGGCGGTGATCGCGCCGGCGGCGAGCACGCCGACGGTCACG
>VAZT01000435.1 GCA_005884825.1 Alphaproteobacteria bacterium | reverse complement strand
TTGCGGCCTTTTCGATCTCGTCGAGCGGAATACGGCGCGGATCGAACTTCTTAAAACCGCCGCGCAATCTGGGCGTCGGCACGAAAACGGTGATGCCGCGGCGAAGCGCCTCGGCTCGTAGCGGGCGTTGCGGTGAGTCCGGATTGACCTTTATGGCTGTGGCGCTCTTCCACGGCTCGATCTCGAGGAGTCGCAAGGCCGCGACCTCGGCGCCCGCGAAATTTGGGATGCGGCCGTGCGGCGGAAACGGAAAACGCGCCACGTTCTCGGCGCGCATCCTGTCCCAGACCCACTGCCGCGCGGCGCTCTTTTCGGTGAACTCCCCCGGCCATGACCGCAATTGGAGCAGCGTGTCCTAATGGCGGTCAAGGCCGGGTGATGTACGAAGATTGGTTTCAGAGCGGCGAAAGGGGGTACTCCGCGGATTGCTGACGTCCGCAAGAAGGGACGGTGCCGATGGCTGACAAAGCGTCAACCGTCCGCTTAGAACAGAGACGTGCTAAGCTTCGCGACTTCCTCAGCAAGTCGAGTTCGCACGCGACTCGCCGCTGGAGGGAACGGGATTCGAACCTTCGGTCCCCCGCCATGGCGAGCTCAGTTGGCGTCCTGTGTCACTCGCCATCTGGCGGGATATGAGGCACGGGGTGAGGCGCCGCGGTTGACAGCGCTTTCTCCTGCTCGGCGGCCCACTCCATGGAGCCGCGGGCCCATACGGTTTTGACGGGTGGCGGTTTACGGCACTGCTCGAGCTCCTGAACCCGCTGGCGGGTCAATTCGTAAAACGCCCAGCCCGGCATGGGCGTCTTGAACCAGTCCAAAAACTGCGCGGTCGAATCGGCCTGGTCGTCGTGCTTGCCCTTCGGGAACACCGTCATCTCGTGAAGATATTCGGCGAGCCAGGTGGCGGTCTCGGGGATATGGACAAAGCCGTTCTCGATCATTGCGGTCTGCGCGTGCAGACGCATGGTCTTGTCGCCGGTCGGCTGGTAGCGGGTGACACCGTAGCAGCCATCGTGGATCAGCTCCTGGATCAGCTGGGTGCCCGAAGCCTTGTCCTCGATCAGCACCTCGCTCGCACCGAACAGGCTTTGCTGCTCGCGCACGGCGCGCTTGAGCGCCGGATACTCGAGCCGCCGGCGGAATACACCGAGGAGAAAGAGGTTCTTGTCCTTCACTCCCCAGGTTGTGCACACCGAGAAATCGCTGAGCTCGGTCGCCTTGTTGGCGGTGTCCCAGCTCTGCACGATGCGGTCGAACCGTTCCGGCAGTTCGTTCTCGCGGTAGCGTTTGAACCATTCGGCTTTGACTAGCCCGCCGCCTAAGGGGGCCGGCGATTGTTGATACTGGCCGGCGAAATTGTATTCCCCGATCGTCCGCCGGATATGGTCGAGCACCTCGAGCGGCTCGCGGTCGGGATGCAACGCCTCGCCCAGACGACGGGTGAAGCGTCGCGGTCCCAGGATTGTCTCGATCCGGTGCTCCTCGTCCTCTTCGGCGATGGCCGGGAAGCTCAGAATTTCCCACGGCTCCTGGCCGAGGACGTGGCCGACGAGGTCGTCTTCGTGCAGCCGCTGCATGATGACGACTATGGCGCCATGCTGCTTGTCGTTTTGCCGGCTGTAGAGGGTGTGGTCATACCATTCGTTGGCGAATTGCCGCTGTGCGTCGGAGACCGCCTCCTCGGGCTTGAGCGGATCATCGATCAGGATGATGTCGGCGCCGCGCCCGGTCAGCACACCGCCAGTTGAGGTGGCGAGCCGGTAGCCCTGACGGGTGGTGATGAACTCCTGCACCGCCTGGCGGTGCGGCGCCAGCCGGGTCGGAAAGATCCGCTGATACCACGGGCTCATCATGATGCCGCGGCAATCGCGGGCGAGCTTGTCTGCGAGATCCTGGGCGTAGCTGACGCAGAGGATCTGGGCCGACGGGTCGTGTCCGAGATACCACGCCGGAAAGGCGATTGAGGCCAGCAAGGATTTGAGGTGGCGGGGCGGCAGGTTGATGATGAGGCGCCGGATCCGGCCTTCCTGCACCGCAGTTAGCTTGGCGGCGATGACCTCGAGGTGCCAATTTATCGCCAGGCAGGTCTGCGGGTTGAGGTCCAGGAAACAGCGCCCGGCGAAGGTCGCCAAGTCGTGCTGCAGCAGCGAAACGTAGTACTGCGCCGGGGTCTGGTTCTTCATTGCTCGGGTTTCCCGATCGAGAAGCGCGCCTTGATCTGTTCGAGGACCTTTTCGTCAGCCTCGCTGAAGGCGAAGGCCTCGGGCGCCGTCGGCTCGGTCTGACGTTCGATCTCCCGCATGATGTCGAGCAGGATTTTGATCGCGCGGAAGTCGGCGGTAGCCGAGCGGTTGACGAGCTGGGTGATGATTGCTCGGCGCTTGGTGACCTTGCGACGCCTACCGTTCTCGGTGACGATCACCGTCTCGTTCAACGCCTCGCCTCCGCCTCGCGGGCGAGGTCGTCAAAGCTGCGGCCGCTGGCGGCATGACGAGCGCTGCCGCCGGTCAGCGCCTGCCATCGGCGGACGATCGTATCGACATAGGCGGGGTCGAGCTCCAGCCCGTAGCAGCGCCGGCCGGTGCGCTCGGCGGCGATCACCGTCGTGCCACTGCCGACAAAGCCGTCGAGTACGATGTCGCCGCGCGCCGAGCAATCGAGGATCGCATCGGCGACCATCGCGACCGGCTTCACCGTCGGGTGCAGCGCCGAGAGATTGCCCTCTCCGCCGCAGCGGGCGAAGGAGTTGGCCCCAGGGTAGCGCCAGACGTTGCTGCGGTTGCGCCCGAACCGGCCAAGCTGGACGTTGTTTCGATGGCCGTTAGCGCCATGTTTGAATACGAAGACAAGCTCATGCTGGCTGCGGTACAGCGAGCCCATGCCGCCATTGTCCTTGACCCAGACGCAGAGGTTTTTCAGCTCCCCATAGACGCCGCGGCCGGCCGCCAGGAGCTCTTCGGCATGGCGCCAATCCATGCAAATGAAGTGGATCGAGCCGGCACCGCTGAAGGCCGCAAGATTCTGGCAGGCCTCGGTGAGAAACGCGGTGAATCCAGACCGATCCATCTCTCCCGAAGCCATCGGGAAGGGGCGATGGTGAATCGCGCCGAGACCGCTGGCGTGACCGTCGATCGGCACGTTGTAGGGCGGGTCGGTGAACACCATTGCGGCGCGTTCCTCGCCCATCAAGGCGGCGAAGCTTGCGGGATCGCGGGCATCGCCGCCCAAGACGCGGTGGGGACCGAGAAGCCATAAATCGCCGATCTTGCTGAGCGGCGGGCCGGCGGAAACGTCGAGCACCACATCTGCCGGGTCATCGGTGGCCTCGATCGGGTCGTCGAGGGATGCGATCCGCAGATCGATCTCACCCATCTCGAAGCCGGTGACCTCGATATTGAAATCAAGGCCGCTAAGCGAGAGCTCCTTGAGCTGTTGGGCGAGCAGCTGATCGTCCCAGGCGGCAATCTCGGTCAGTCGATTGTCGGCGATCATGAAGACGCGGGCCTGGGCCGCCGTCAGGTGATCGAGGCACAATGTCGGCACCTCGGTTATGCCGAGCAGGCGGCATGCGAGCAATCTTCCGTGACCGGCCACAACATTGCCGTCGCGATAGATCAGGATCGGGACATTAAAACCGAAGGTCTTGATGCTGTCGGCGATCTGCCGGATCTGCCTCTTGGTATGGCGTCGAGGGTTGGCGGGATCGGGTTTCAGCGTGTCGATTCGACAGTACACAATCTTTAAATTTGTACTCTCCTTCGGGTTATATACAGAAGATGTTAATCTTAGTTGCTGTTTAACCTTACTATTCATTAGAAAATATTCCTCTATAATCCAATCCCATCAGTTAACCAGTGTCGGTTGCCCCGAATCGAAACACGTTCGGACGCGATCTTCGCCGACAAGTCTCGCGATCACCCGCGGTGGGGCCGCGGGTTTGCCGGGTCCGATTTGAGCCGGTCGAGCCCGCCAGACGACCGAGGTTCGAGGCTCCCTGTTTCTCCCCTCGTCCAGCGTATCCGCGGAGGTAACTACGGCTAGTCGGCCAGCCGCTTGAAATGTCCCCGACTAGGCTTGGTGGGCTCAATTGGTTGAGCGACGACAAAATTCGGCCGGCGCGATGATCCTATCCTTCAGTCCTTTCGGTGATCGACCGGCGGCTAGCGAATTCAGGCACCAAACAAGGCCGAAGCTCGCTTTTTAATGCGGAGGGCTTGTTCCTGATCGGTATAATAGCTTCGGAGCTGCGGAGCGGTATTTGAGCATTCGATCGCGTTCCAGTGGTTTCAATACACATCGCTGACCGATATAGGTCGCGAGCGTTGGTAACGCTTGGGATTTATTCACGTTGGATCCCTTCCCAGCTGGGATTTATTCTGGCTGAATTTCTCCCAGCTTAGGAAAAACCACGACTGGGTCCTTATCGGTGAGCGTGCAGACGGCTCGCAGCTCTGATCGTAATTTCTGGAACATGGTTTCCAGGGTGTCATCGTCGGGAACTACCAGTGTAACTAGCCGTTCTTTATTATCTCCTTCCTCTCTGTTTTCGTCGGTAGACGTTGTCGCTCGCTTTTCCGCCATCACCAAATTACATATTTCGTTTATTTTTCCGGTTCGAAGATAATATTCACGATTTTTGGCGAAATTCTTACGAACTCGATCTATAACGCTGCTCCTATTGTTTCGTAGGTGTCGAGTGACAATCTCGGCCGCTGCACGGTCAGACAGATCTCTGTGCCAGGTCATGATCCGGCCCATCTGGATCAACATCTCCGTGTCGTCCTTCCGCTTTGGACCCGGTCGCAGCGGTGTCTCCTGGAGAGCTGCTAATACTCTGCCTTTCGGGTATCGATCGAGAAGGGCCTGGAGCGCGCGTTTGAACTCTGTGGCATCATCCGGCATCTGTGCACCCCCTGAGCGCGAGATCCCCTACGGCGGCGATCGGGGCGGAGTGGGGCCCCGGATAGGGAGAACCGGTCTTCGGCACCCAAACCTCGACGCGCCAGGTTGGATTATAAGCTATCGGCAGCCAGGCTCAGCCCCGTGGCTGGCCTAGGTATACCGCTGTGGTGAAGTTGACGGGGCGACGCCCGACCGGTCGTGCCCAGACCGACGAATCGCTCAGCGCTCCACCGCAGGATGTTCACGGCGGATTGCCGATGAGAACACAGGAGATCCGGGAAGAGCCGACTCGGCATCGAGTGTTGGCCGCCCATCGCCCGGATGTCCCGGGTGGGTCGTTGCAAAAACGCGCGAGACGCGGCCAGGTGGCCGGAACGTTCATGTGTTCCGAGCTCCCCGTACTTCGCCCTTTGTCACGATGCCGAGCGGCAATTCCTGGCTCTGCGTATGATGCGGGTCCAGCGTGGGATTCGCTGATCAGGCAAATAAATTCCCTGATGGCGCGATTTAATTCCCTGTTAGACAGAAATAATTCTCTGTTCCGATGCGTAGGGAATTCCGCCATAAGCTACTGAGATTGTTGCTGCATTTCCGGCAAATGGCGGGCTTCGGAGGCCGGACGAGCAAAATTCCCTGTATTTTCCCAGCTAGCAGGGAATTTGGGCTCCAGAGACGGGTTCGCTCGTGACTCCAGCGGGGAGTCAGGTGCGAACCGCAATTGGCCCGCCGGAACTTTCCGTAGCGCGCGTGCAGGCGCCTCTGTAAAACTCAAAGGCGCGGGCGTGGGCCTCGAACACCATCTCCTGGCTCTCGCGCGGATAAGCCCGCACAAACGGCATCCGGCTGTGGCAGAGCCGCAGGTGCGCCACCTTGACCGTGACCGGCATGCGGTTCATCAGCACGATCTCGTGGCTCCAGTCGAACTGGTAGGCTTCGCCCGGCGCAAAGCTCAGCGGCACATAGGCTTGCG
>VAZT01000434.1 GCA_005884825.1 Alphaproteobacteria bacterium | reverse complement strand
TGAGGGGCGTGAAGGGATCGGTCGTGGGATCACCCACGATGATTTGCGGATAAAGGACGATCAGGCGGTTCGTGTCTGCCCACTCGTTATAGCCGGCATGCTGGACGTAACGGTCCTTAATGGTTTCGAAGTTTTGCTTGCAGCCGTGGAGCGCGATATGCACGCGGCACGGTTGCCGGGCGGCGCAAGACGCCGGAACGTAGACATACCCGGTCTCGGCCATGCTGTAGGAGGCCGGGGCTTCGGGAGACGTCAGCTCCCGCTGATCGAACGCAACGAGCTTCCCGGAAAGCGTGCCGCGGTTCTTTGGGTTGAGGGCGCCATATGTGTGCTGGAGAATTATGCCGGCCTGATCGTAGTTGCAGCGGTCGATGAAGTCCCCTTCATTTTTGTTGCACGGTTGACCGTAATCGGCCGTCACTTGGGAATGACCCGCGCCGATTGCGCCCTGATAGAACATATTGCCGTCGTTGCGGCCGCCCAGGTAATGCAAATAGAAGCGGTAAGCCGCCTCTCCGACTTTAGGATTGACGATCGAGTCGTTGTAGCCCGCAAAGACATAGATGCGCTGGTTCGCGATATTGCGCGGGTCGTCGATATCGCCGCGGCGCGCCCACTCGTCGGTTTTCTCGAAGAGCGGCTCAAGGGCGGGGGGAGGTCCTTTCATGCAGGGACCGGTCGCAGTCAACGAGGGACCGAGATTGCCCAACAGACCATCGGTGGCCGTGCCTTGCGCACAATAATAAGGCCCACCGGCGATGACTCCGACGCCTTTGACAACGGACGACCAGGAAACTCCGAACTGCACGGCCATGAAAGCGCCGGACGATATGCCCGAGATAGAACTTTCGTTTATGTCTGCATTGTAGGAACCCAATGGTGGTGCAGCGCCCTCAGCCAGTGCCGTCGCAGTCGCGAGCGCAGTGGCGACCAGCGTCAGTCGGATCAAACGAGCCGACGTTCGAATCTGATGCATTGGATCGGTCCCTCAGCGGTTCAAGTGTCCGCGCAAAAGACGTGCGGTGCCTATCAGGATTGGCGAGACGCGGCTTCTGCTTCCGAACGCGCGCAAGATATCTTGTTGCGCGTTTGGGGCCGTGTGATCGACCTCACAGTGCCGGTGAAACCAGCGTCTCGGCATTATTCCGCCCGGGTTGCACGAAAGCGGAGCCGCACGTAATCGGCAATCCAGGTTCCGGTCTCGTCCATCAGGACGGGGCGCAGCAGATCGGCGACTTCGGCGCGGGCTCGCGATCGGTCCGGCTGGGGCAGCGGACCGAGAAAATCTTCGGCGAAGGTGTCGAGCCATGCTTCGATACCGGTCGGCAGGGTCGTCGGCCGCGGGATGATCGCAATTTCCTCAACAGTGAAATGCGCCTGTTCGAGCTTTTTGCGGTAGGCCTCGGCAGACGGGAAGTACCAAGGATTGAGCCGGTGGGCGCCGAGCCCGCGGCGCGCAAGAACCGCGCTCAAGGCGACGATGATCGCCGCGGTGTTGTTGTGGCCGCCCATCTCGGCGACAAAGCGGCCGCCCGGTCTTAGCGCCCGGTGCACGCCGGCGAGCACCGCCTGCTGATCGCGCATCCAGTGCAGTGCGGCGTTCGAGAACACGGCGTCGAATTCGCCGCTGAAGGTGAGTTTCTGGCCGTCCATGACCCTGGCATCGATCCCGCGCGCCCGCGCCGCAGCGACCATGTCCGGCCCGGCATCGACGGCGATCACCGTGGCGCCGGTCGCGACGATCTTTTCGGTCAATACGCCATCGCCGCAGCCAAGATCGAGGATGTGCTCGCCTGGGGATGGCGCGAGCATTTCGAGGACGGGGGCGCCGAGGGCCGGCACGAAATGCGCGGTCTCCGCATAACGCTCGGCCGACCAGCGCTGCCGCGCGATTTCCGCCATAATCAGACCTCCATCCCTTGCACCTGGCGGGCTTCGGCCTCGCGGCGGATCTCCGACAGGGTCGTGCGTGTCGTGATCAAGTCCGGATCCATCTTGAGCTCGATGATCGCCGGTCCCTTTCCGGCGGCCGCCTCCTCGAAGGCCGGCGCGAACTCCTCGGTTCTCGGTACCGAGGCGCCAAAGACGCCGTAGGCCCGGGCGAGGCCGAGGAAATCCGGGTTCTTCAGCGCCGTCCCGACGACCCGCCCCGGAAAGCGGCGCTCCTGATGCATGCGAATCGTCCCGTACATCGCGTTGTTGAAGACCAAGATGACCGGGCCGACCCCTTCGAGCATCGAGGTCGCGATCTCCTGCCCGGTCATCATGAAGCCGCCATCGCCGCAAAACCCAACGACGAGGCGGTCGGGATGGACGAGCTTGGCCGCGACCGCGGCGGGCACGCCGTAGCCCATCGCCCCGCTGGTCGGGCCGAGCTGGCGTCCCGGCCGGCGGTACTGCAGGAAGCGATTCGGCCAGCCGCTGAAGTTCCCGGCGTCGCTGGTGACGATCGCGTCGTCGGGCAGGCGGTCGCGCAACCAGGTCATCACCTTGCCGAGATCGAGCGCCGCACCCGCTGCTGTGGGCACGAGGCCGGCTTCGTATTCCGAACGAACCACCGCGCGCCAATCCGACCAGCGCGGCGCCGGCACCAGGGGCAGAGCTGCTGCTGCGGCGGCGAATTCGGACATGCCGGATTGAATCGGAAGGCTCGGGCGAAAAACCCGGCCGAGCTCCTCGGCGCCCGCATGGACGTGGATCAGCACCTTGCCCGGGTCGGGGATGCCCATCAGTGAATAGGACTGCGAGGTGATCTCGCCGATTCGCGCGCCGACGGCCAGCACAAGGTCCGCCTCCTTGATCCGCGCGACGAGGGTGGCACTCGCCCCGGTGCCGAGATCGCCGACGAATGACGGCGATCGGTTGTCGACGATGTCCTGCCGCCGGAACGAACAACAGACCGGCAGCTGGTTGGCCTCGGCAAACTTTGTGATGTCGTGGCAGGCTCGGTCGTCCCAGCCACCGCCGCCGACCAGCATTATTGGCCGTTCCGCCGCCGCGAGAAGCCGATGCAGCTCTAAGAGATCCCCGGCGCCGGGATGGGCGCGCACGGGCCGATACGGCCCGACCACTGCCGCCGCACTATGGTCGCGCAGCATGTCCTCGGGTAATGCCAGCACGACCGGGCCCGGCCGTCCGGAGGTCGCGACCTG
>VAZT01000433.1 GCA_005884825.1 Alphaproteobacteria bacterium | reverse complement strand
TTGCGGTTCAGAGGGTCCCCCAGGGGAATGAATGGACGGTCGAGCGCTTCGGCCGTTATGTTCGCACCCTCGAGCCGGGTCTCGCGCTCATCGTGCCCGTAGTCGACCGGATCGGGGCTAGGATGAACATGATGGAGACCGTGCTCGACGTCCCCTCGCAGAGCGTCATCACGCGTGATAACGCCGTCGTGACGGTGGACGCCATCGTCTTTTATCAGGTCCTGGATGCGGCAAAAGCGGCCTATGAGGTCACCACCCTCGAAATCGCGATCCTCAACCTGGTGATGACCAATATTCGTACGGTGATGGGCTCGATGAGCCTCGACGAGCTGCTGTCCGAACGTGACCGCATCAACAGCCAGCTTCTCACCGTTGTCGATGCGGCGACCACGCCTTGGGGCGTAAAGGTTCAACGCGTCGAAATCAAGGACATCACACCGCCTCAGGAGCTGGTTGCGGCGATGGCGCGGCAGATGAAGGCCGAACGCGAGAAGCGTGCCAACGTTCTGGAGGCGGAGGGTTTCAAACAGGCGGCGGTGCTCAAGGCCGAGGGCGAGAAGCAGGCGGTTATCCTCGCCGCGGAAGCCCGGCGCGAGGCGGCCTTTCGCGACGCCGAAGCTCGGGAACGGCAGGCCGAGGCCGAGGCCAGCGCAACGACGTCGGTTTCCGAGGCGATCGGCCGCGGCAGCATCCAGGCGATCAACTACTTCGTGGCGCAGCGCTATATCGATGCTATTGGTCGTCTCGCCGGAAGCCAGAACCAGAAGGTGATCCTGATGCCGCTCGAGAGCGCATCGATGATCGGATCCTTGGCCGGGATCGCCGAATTGGCGCGCGAGAGCTTCAGCACAGCCCGTCCCGCGACCACTCCGGCGGTAGGGCCGACAACGGGGCGTTGATGCCGTATTGGTATTGGGCCGCCTTTGGCGCTGTTCTCGGGGTGATCGAGGTCGCCGTACCGGCGATGGTCTGTATTTGGCTGGCCGCCGCGGCGCTTGGCGTAGCGGCGATCGCCTGGCGCTATCCCGGGCTCGCCTGGGAGCACCAGGCGTTGATCTTTGCGGTCCTCGCCATCGCCAGCGTCGTCCTCGGCCGGACGGCTTTCGCCCATACCAGAGCAAATGCAAGCGACCAACATCTCAACCGGCGCGCCGAGAGCTACATCGGTCGGATGTTCACATTGGACGGTGCGATCGTCGACGGCCGCGGACGGCTCAGAGTCGACGATACGACCTGGCGCGTCGCCGGGCCGGACCTCCCCGCCGGGACTCGCGTGCGCGTAACCGGCGCCGAAAACACACTGTTGCGCGTCGAGCCGATCTGATCATCTTGTGCGGCGCACAATTGTGCTTGAGAATGGCGACCATCTCGCTTATCCTCCGGGTTGTGCGGCGCGAGACGTACCGCGACGAAGGGACAAGGCTAAGATCATGGAAAGCAAGGGCAGACGCTCATTACGCGCGTCTGGGGCGACCGAGGCCCCGGCCGCGCCATTAAAGCCGGTCGAAGCTCCGCCCCCGGCAAACGGGCACGGCGAGATTGAACCGCCCAAACCCGCCGAAATGCTGGCCGAGGCGAGCAAGTCGGCGGAAACAGCGGTGGATACTGTAACACCCGCCGCGACGCCGGAACCAACCCCAAGCATCGGCGCACCCCTATCGGCGAGGAAGAGCGCGAAGCCCGATATTGCCCGGCATTTCGAGGGTGATGCCGGCGCGGCGCTCGCCCAGTCACAAGCGGCGCTGGCGCGTGGCCTCGAAGCCCTTAGCGCCGAGATGGCCGGACTGGCCCTCACGGGCATGAATGTGCTGGCGCGCACCGCAACGAACTTGCTAGCCGTGAAGACTCTCTCCGATGCGATCGAGGTGAATGCCGGGTTCACTTGCAGGAGCTTGGAGGCTCTGGTTGGCGGTTCCGCGAAGCTTTCGGAGCTCGGGATGAAGCTCGCCACGGAGACCTCTCAGCCGCTCTTCGGCCAACTGGCACGAAGGTGGAGCAAGGCGGCTCGGCTGGGAGGCTGACACCCAGGCCGCGGCATCGGCGCGTTATTCGATCTTGGCCAAAAGAGCCCGGATCTCGCGGTCGATAAACTCGCCCTCGGGTGTTCCCGGCGCGGGCCGCGCCGCGCGATGGCCGAGGTCCGAAGGGATTTCGGCATAGCTCGCCTGCTTGACCCCGTCACGAATTCGGCGCGCGCCGTCGACCCCGAGCAGCCGGTCGCTCGCGCTCGGCAATACCAGCGTCGGTGCCGTGACCTGCGCCAGAGCGGTGCCGAGGTCGCCGCCAAACGGACCGGAAACGTCATGAGCTCGGCTCGCGGCATAGCGCAACACCAGCGAGTTGGCATCCCAATTGGCGAAAGCGCGAGCGCTATCCTCGATCTCTTTCGCCAGTTGCGCTGCCGGCAGCCGGTCGAGATAGGCTGCCGATACAGTCCACGGCAAATAGACCATGCCGGCGAGGCGCAGCCCCTCGACCGGGTTTCGCGCATAACGGCCGCCCTGCCAATCCGGATCGAGCGCAATGACAGAGGTCATCAGATCAACGGTGAGCTGAAAATTGGCCTCGGCTCTGGGGCTCGGAACCAGAAGGATCAGGCTGCGCACCAACTCCGGGTGATGAATTCCCCATTCGAGGGCTGCAAAGGAGCCCATCGAGCTGCCGCCTACAGCCCGCAGCGTCGTCAGCTCGAGCCCTCGGGTGACCAGCGCGTGCTGCGCCGCCATCATGTCGCGGATAGTGTAGCGCGGGAAATCCTGTCCCAACCCGTCCTTCGGCGAGGATGAATCGCCGCCGCCGATGGCGTCGACCGTGATCACGAAATTCTTGTCGGTGTCGAACGTCTTCCCCGGTCCGATCATTGCGTCGAAGCTATGGCGGTTGCCGCTCGTCCCGTGCAGCAAAAGGATCGCATTGTCGCGCCCGGCGCCGAGCTTGCCGTGAGTTTCGTAGGCGACCCGCAATTCCGGCAGGACGGAGCCGTCTTCAAAGGCGAAGTCGTAGATGTTGAAAATCTGCGGTTCGGCGCGAGCCGCGGCAGCAACGGCAACCACCAAAGCGAAAGCCAAGAGAACCCTCAATTGCTACTCGCAAATCTTTGGTTAAGAGAATTTGTTCGACACCGGCGTCGCGCCGCAGCTAGAGTTGACCTCCATCTTCATTTTCAGCATCCTCATCGACTTGTTTCGCTGACGGCCTGCCTTGTTTCGCTCCGCAGCCATCGTTCGAGGGCCGCGAACGACAGGTCTGTGACGATCGCAAACAACCCGACCAGAACGGCGCCTTCGATGACGAAAGGCAGCTTGTCGGCGACCAACCCAATAAAGATCGGGGTGCCTAGGGTCAAGGCGCCGACTGTCGACCCGATGGTCGCCGTGCCGATGGCGATCGTGACCGACACGCGGATTCCTGAAAGGATCACTGGGGCGGCCAACGGCAACTCCACATCGCGAAGCTGTTGCCAAGACGAAAGACCGAGCCCCGCGGCTGCTTCGCGCACCGCGCGAGGCACTCCTTCCAGCCCTGCAATCGCGCTCGCGATGATCGGCAGGAGGCTATAAAGAAACAGTGCGAGCACCGTCGGGCGGGAGCCGAAACCGACGGCCGGGACAGCAATCGCCAAAACCGCGGCGGGCGGCAAGGTCTGGCCGACGGTAGCCAGCGTGTTCACCATCAATCGGAAATCCTGTCCGACCGAGCGGGTGACGAACACCGCGAGTGAGAGACCGACCGATATCGCCGCAACGCTCGCCACCGCGACCAGGGCCAAGTGCGACAGGAATAACGCAAGAAAGCTGCTGCGTTGGTAGACCACCGGCTCGACCCCCGGAAACGCCCGCTGAAAGACTGGTCTCAGCACTTCCATGCGCAGCAGCAGCACTGCGAAGAGGAGCCCGACCCACAGGATCGGGCTCGCGAGGATGCGACCCCCTTTCATCTTGCTTTGCTCATACCAGGCCCGTAGCAATGATCTAGCATAGGAGCCGGACCCGCAGACACGCACTCGATCCGACCGACGCGATGACCCGCTTTCGGCTTTGCTTCACAATTGTCGGTTTGATGGCAGCCGTCCCCTTCTGGGAACCTTCGCAGTCCTGGGCCTGGGGTGGCGAGGCGCACGAAGTCATAGCCCTGATCGCCGATCGGCTCCTAGATACCGGAGATCCGCAGGTCGAAAAGAAGATTGCCGAGATTCTCGCCGCAGACAAATCCAATACCTGGACGAAGACCGACATCGCCGGAGAGGCGATCTGGGCCGATGCCCTGCGTGAGAAGAGCCCGGAGGGACGAGCGGCAACCACGAAGTGGCATTACGTGAAATTCGATCCCGACAAACCCGATTTGAACAAAGCCTGTTTCGGCAGACCCGCTTTGAAAGCGATGATGCCGGCGAGCCACGGGCCGCAAGACGACTGCATCGTCGACAAGATCGAGCAGTTCGCAAAGGAGCTGCGCGAGCCCGGTACCTCGGACCCAGAGCGGCTGATGGCTGTGCAATTCTTGCTGAATTTCGTCGGCGATATACATGACCCGCTTTTCACGGTGGAGCGCAGCGACCAGAGCGGGCGTTGTGTCGCGGTTCTGCCGCCCGGGAGCAAGACCCCGGTTCGGCTCAGCGTCTACTGGGAGGACGACTTGGTCGCCGAGGCGGAGGGGAAGAACCCGGCCAAAGCCGCCGAGCAGATCGCCGCCAGGCTGACCGCAGTGGACATCCGCAAATGGTCCGGCCGCACCCCGGAGGAATGGGCGCGGGAATCCTATGAACTCGCGAAGTCGGTCGTATACGGCTTTCCCGCCGAAGCAGGCGGTCAGTTCAGCTTTCCGGTGCGGAAGGGGGAGACGGATGGCTGCGGGCCGGTCCCGCTGCACCGGCTGGATGTCCCGTATCGCGACCGCGCCGTCGCCGCGGTCAAGGAGCAGTTGGCGAAGGCAGGCGTGCGTCTCGCCGCTCTGCTGAGGGACAATTTGCAATGAGCATACCGGTGATTACCGGTCTCTAGCCGGACGCGACTTGACCAGAGCGGCTGCGACGTCGATCGGATCGTCGTCGGCTCCGGCGAGGTATTCGACGGCGCGCGAAACCGGGCGATTGAGCCGATCGGCTAATTGGGCGATCTCCGAGATCGGCACCGGCCGCGCCTCGAGGTATTCGGCGCACTGGCCGAGCACCCTTTCGAGAACGAAAGCCACCATCACGCGGCTCGACGACATTGATGACGCTACACAACCCCGAGCGGAAATTGCCAACTCCAGCAGCGCGTCCAAACTACCGAACCGGCCGCGTTGCGCCTGATACAAATATTGGCGCTTGAGATGCGCCGCCGCCAAGTCGATTACCGACTTGCTCAACTGAAATCACGCCAGGTAAACACGGAGTCGAACTTGATACCGGCCGTTCGGAAGTTCTCTTCGGCTCCTTCCAGGCGGTCGACCACGGAGACGACTTTCAACACCGTGCAATCCAATTGCCGCGCCTGGTTCACCGCCTGCATGGCCGAACCGCCGGTCGTCGTGACATCTTCGAAGAGAATGACTTTCGATCCCCGTTCGAGGAGGCCGTCAATCCGTTGGTCGGTGCCGTGGCCCTTGCTTTCTTTGCGCACGAAAAAGCCCTTGAGCGGCTTTTCGGGCCAGCTTCGTGCGCATAGCGCGGTGACGATCGGGATCGCTCCGGTCTCAAGCCCCCCGATACACTCGACATCCTCGTCCTTGATCGCCTCGAACAGCAGGTCTGCCAGCAGCGCCGCTCCCTCCGGATCGAACATTGTTTTTTTCATATCGAAGAAGAAGTTGCTCGATCGTCCCGAAACGAGCACAAAATCCCGATTCTGTAACAGCGACTGCCGCCGGATAATGGCGATCAGTCTTTCTCTTTTATGACGAAGATCGTGCGAGTGTTCGTCTTCCGTCGCTGAAGGATGGCGTGCCATCAGGTGGTGAGCCGTGCGGCTGTTCGATTGCCAGAATTAAACCTGAACATGAGCCTGAAGACAAGCGACCTCGGCACGCGGACAACGCCCCGCGGCCGTCCTTGACGGCGTTGTACCGCGATCGTACTGCTTGAGTT
>VAZT01000432.1 GCA_005884825.1 Alphaproteobacteria bacterium | reverse complement strand
GCGACGTCCTGCAGTTGGGGCAGTTTGCGCATCTCGGCTTCGATGATCGGCGCCCAGTGGTTGAGCTCGGCGTCGTTGGTGTCGGTCAGCGTGTATTGGTATTGCGTCCTGCTGAGGCGCCCGCCGACCGTGATGTTCTGCGGGACCTGCATATAGAAAATCGCGCCTTCTACCGGCTGTACCTTCTGGCGCAAGCGCTGCACGACCTGATTGGCGGTATCGTTGCGCTCCTCGAACGGCTTCAGCGCGAAAAAGACCCGGGCCGCGTTCTCGGTGGGGTTATAAGCATAGGCCCCGGCGAGCATGAAGACGCCGCCGACACTCGGATCGTTGCGCACGATATCGACGATCTCGTGGGCTATTTTGACCGTTTTCAGAAACGACGCGTCCTGCCGAATATCGATTTCGCCGAAAACGGTGCCGGTGTCCTGCTGCGGGAAGAACCCCTTAGGGATTTTCACATAGAGGCAGCCGGTTGCCACCATCAGCAACAGGGTAGCGACGAGCGCGGCGAACTGATGGCGGAACACGAAGTTGAGCCCGCGGTCGTACGCCCCGATCACTCGTTCGAAGAAGCGCTCGGCCCCGCGGTTGAAACGGCCCTTGGGGTGCAGCCCCTGCTCCTTCAGGAACAGCGAGCACATGACCGGCGTCAGGGTCAGCGACACGACCGCCGAGGCCATCACGGCGACAGACACGGTGATCGCGAATTCGCGGAACAATCGGCCGATCACGCCGCCCATCGCAAAGAGCGGGATGAACACCGCGATCAGCGAAAAGGTGATCGAGATGATCGTGAAGCCGATCTGGCCGGCTCCCTTGAGCGCGGCTTCGAACGGGGTCATCCCCTGCTCGATATAGCGGACGATGTTCTCGATCATGACGATCGCATCGTCCACGACGAACCCGACCGAGATCGTCAAAGCCATCAGCGAAATGTTGTCGAGGCTGAAGCCCGCAAGGTACATCACCGCGAAAGTCGCGAGCAGCGACAACGGTACCGCGAGGCTCGGGATCACGGTTGCCCATAGCGTGCGCAGGAACAGGAAGATGACGATGACCACGAGGCAGATCGTCAGCAGCATCGTGAGTTGCACGTCGCGCACCGCGGCGCGGGTTACCTGCGTGCGGTCGAGCATCAGATCGACATGGACCGCGGGCGGGATCGATTGCTCGAGTTTCGGCATCAAAGCCTTGATCGTGTCGACCAACGCGACGGTATTGGCGCCGGGCGCCTTCTGGATCGCGATCCCCTCGGCCGGTTTATTGTTGAAAAAGGCGCCGACACGCACGTTCTGCACCGAGTCGAGCGCATTGCCGACATCCTTGATGCGCACCGGCGCGCCGTTGCGATAGGCAATGATGATGTTGCCGTAAGCCTCGGCGTTGAACAGCTGATCATTCGTCTCGAGCGCGACCACTTGGTCGGGGCCTTCGATCGCACCCTTTGGTTCATTAACCGTCGCGTTCACGAGCGCATTGCGTACGTCTTCGAGACCGATGCCATGCGCGGCGAGGGCGGCCGGGTTCATCTGCACGCGCGCGGCATACAACTTTTGGCCGAAGATCGACACCTGCCCGACCCCCGGCACTGTCGACAGCCGCTCCCCAAGCACCGTGTTGGCGTAGTCGTCGAGCCGATATTCGGGAACCGCGTCCGAATGGACGGCATAGATCATGATCGGAAAATCGGCCGGATTAACCTTCCGGTAGGTGGGCGGGCTCGGCAGATCCTTTGGCAGCAGCCCGGCTGCGGCGTTGATCGCCGTCACCACATCCACCGCCGCGCCGTCGATGTTGCGCGAAAGATCGAACTGCAAGGTGATCGTCGTCGTCCCGATGCCGGAGAGCGACGTCATCTGGTCGAGCGCCGGGATCTGCGTGAATTGCTGTTCGAGCGGCGTCGCGATCGCCGAGGCCATCGTCTGCGGGCTTGCGCCGGGATAGCTGGCGGTCACCGTGATCGTCGGGAAATCGACGTTCGGCAATGGAGCCAACGGCAGCAGCTGGTAGGCGCCGATGCCGAAGACGAGCACGCCGAGCATCAGCAGCGAGGTCCCGATCGGGCGTCGGATAAACGGTTCCGAGATACTCATCACCGCTTGCTCGCTCTCTTGTTCAAGCCTGGCGGCTCAGCTGGCCGCCACCGGGAGCTTTGCAATATCGATACCGTCAGCCCCGCCCGTAGGCGCCGCTGGGCTGTCGTCTGTTCCGTCTTGGAAGACGAGGTTCCCTTTGATCCCGTCGAGGATGTCGATCAGGGTGTCGCGCGCATCCGCCGCCATGCCGGCAAAGGCTTCCTCGCGAATTGCTTTATTGATTGCGAGAATTTGCGCCACCACCCGCCGAGCCGCGGGCGTCAGCCATAAGGTCCGCACGCGGCGATCGGTTGGGTGGGGGCGCCGTTCGACAAGTCCCTCCTCGTGCAATTTGTCGAGCATGCGCACCAGCGCGATCGGCTCGATGCCGAGCCAAGCCGCCACCTCGGCCTGGCTGACCCCTTCATTGCCGGCGATGTTGAGCACGACGGCCGCCTGCTGACGCGTGATCGGCAACCCCATCTGCCGCGCCCGACGCTCGAACCGCCGCTTGATCAGCCGCGAGACATCGTGAACGAGAAACCCGAACGCGCGGCCGACTTCGGTCCGGCTTCGCTCGAGCTTGCCGTCAGGCAGCGTCGACGGATGCGACATGTCATTCGGCGCCATGGCGGCTCTCCGCGAGGGCTGGTCTCGGAGCATCCGAGAGTGCTTCCTGCACGCGGGACGGGCGGTATGGACGTCCGACCCAACGGGCGAACCGTTCGAGATAGAGGTAGATGACCGGCGTCGTGTAAAGGGTCAGCCACTGCGAGACGAGCAGGCCACCGACAATCGCTATACCGAGAGGACGCCGCAGCTCGGATCCGGCGCCTTGTCCAAATGCGATTGGCATAGCGCCGAACAGCGCAGCGAAGGTCGTCATCATGATCGGCCGGAAACGCAGGAGGCAAGCCTGGTGGATCGCCTCCCGCGGGCTCTTGCCTTCGAGCCGCTCCGCCTGCAGGGCGAAGTCGATCATCATGATCGCGTTCTTCTTGACGATGCCGATCAAGAGAAC
>VAZT01000431.1 GCA_005884825.1 Alphaproteobacteria bacterium | reverse complement strand
AATCGATCAAGGTATTGAGGTTCTCGGCCGCGACAAAGACGATGTCGCCGCCTTTGCCGCCATCGCCGCCGTTCGGCCCGCCGAACTCGATAAACTTTTCGCGGCGAAAGCTCATCGCGCCGCGCCCGCCGTCACCGCTCTTCAGGTAGATCTTGCACTGATCGAGGAATTGCATGTGCACAAACTAAAAGGGGAGCAACCGGGCCGCTCCCCTCTGGCTCCGTCCAGTTCGGGGAACGGCTATTCGGCGGCGGCCTCAGCCGGTGGCGGCGCGGGAGGCACCACCGATACATAGGTCCGTCCGGCCAGCCCGGTGTGAAACTTGACCGCGCCTTCTGAAGTCGCGAACAGAGTGTGGTCGCGCCCGATCCCGACATGCGCGCCGGGATGAAATTTGGTGCCGCGCTGGCGCACGATGATATTGCCGGGAATGACGATCTGGCCGCCGAATTTCTTGACGCCGAGCCGCCGGCCGGCGCTGTCGCGCCCGTTGCGCGAAGAACCGCCCGCCTTCTTATGTGCCATCTGCTGCTCCTAGTTCGGGCCGCGAGCCGGTCGCGCCTCTGATATCGGTGATGCGCAATACGGTCTGCAGCTGGCGATGTCCCTTCTTGCGCCGGTAATTGTGCCGCCGCTTCTTTTTGAAGACGATGATCTTGGCCGCCCGCGTCTGCTCGACCACGGTGGCGCTGACCGAGGCGCCATCCAGAAGCGGGGTGCCGGACGCCACCTCCGCGCCTTCGCCGATCATCAGCACCTCGCCCAGCTCGATCGTGGCGCCGGGCTCCGCCGCCAGCCTTTCGACCGAGATGACGTCGTCCTTGGTGACCTTGTACTGCTTGCCGCCGGTGCGGATGACTGCGAACATGACACTCGCCGATATAGCCTGCCGCACCCACCGTCAGACGCGCGCGCTCCTCGGACCGGGCGACCCCGTCCGCGAGCCGCGCAATATAGGTCCCCGGCTCGAACTGTCAACCATCTCCCAGCGCGGCTTTGACGGCACAAGAGGCGCTCTCTAGACTGACGCGCGACCATCGGCAGCCGGCATAAGCCGGCGTCTTACCGACGAGGAGCGTCCAGGAATATGGACACCGGCATCATTAGCGCGAGCGAGGACGAGGCCCTGCAGTTCCACGCCGGCAGTCGTCCGGGAAAGCTGTCGATCGCGCCGACCAAGCCATTGACGACGCAGCGCGATCTGACGCTCGCCTATTCTCCGGGTGTGGCGTTCCCGTGCCTGCACATCCAACGCCAGCCCGGTACCGCGTTCGATTACACCTCGAAGGGCAATTTCGTCGCGGTGATCTCGAACGGCACCGCGGTCTTGGGGCTCGGGGATCTCGGCGCGCTCGCTGCCAAGCCCGTCATGGAGGGCAAATGCGCGTTGTTCAAACGCTTTGCCGATATCGACTCGATCGATCTCGAGATCGACACCCGCGACGTCGACGAGTTCGTCAATTGCGTGCGCTTTCTGCACCCGGCCTTCGGCGGGATCAATCTGGAGGACATCAAGGCGCCGGAATGCTTCATCATCGAAGAGCGGCTGCGCGAGCTCCTCGACATTCCAGTCTTCCACGACGACCAGCACGGCACGGCAATCATTGCCGCGGCCGGTCTGATCAACGCGCTTCACCTCACCGGCCGCGAGCTCCACACGACAAAAATGGTGGTCAACGGCGCCGGCGCCGCCTCGATCGCCTGCGTCGAGCTGTTGAAGACGATGGGATTGCCGTCGGAGAATGTCGTGCTGTGCGACACGCGAGGCGTCATCTACCACGGCCGCACGGAGGGCATGAACCAGTGGAAATCGGCTCATGCGGCCGAGACCAAGGCGCGCACTCTCGCCGAGGCGATCGAGGGGGCAGACGCGTTCTTTGGCCTCTCCGCCAAGGGGGCGGTGGACCAGCCGATGGTCGGCTCGATGGCGGACAAGCCCATCATCTTCGCGATGGCCAACCCCGATCCGGAGATCACCCCCGAGGAGGTGCGGGCGGTGCGTTCCGACGCGATCATCGCCACCGGGCGCTCCGATTACCCCAACCAAGTCAATAACGTGCTGGGCTTTCCGTACATTTTTCGTGGCGCCCTCGACGTGCGCGCCTCGACGATCAACGATGCGATGAAGATCGCGGCAGCCGAAGCATTGGCCGAACTCGCGCGCGAGGATGTGCCCGACGAGGTTGCCGCCGCCTATTCCGGCGAGCGGTTGCTTTACGGGCCCGACTACATCATCCCGGCGCCGTTTGATCCGCGGCTGATCTGGGCGGTGCCGTCGGCCGTCGCCAAGGCGGCCATGGATTCCGGCGTGGCGCGCAAGCCCATTCTCGATATGGGCGCCTACAAGCGCAGTCTGCGCGCGCGCCTCGACCCGACCGCTGCGGGGCTCGAGCTGATCTTCGAACGCGTGCGCGCTGCGCCGAAGCGCGTCGTCTTCGCCGAAGGCGAAGAGGAGAAGACGATCCGCGCTGCGCTGCTGTTCGTTGAAAGCGGTTATGGCACTCCGGTGCTGGTGGGCCGCGAGGAACGGATCAAATCGACAATGGACGCCATGGGTCTGACCTCGCCGCAGGCTCTCGAATTTCACAATGCGCGGTTGTCACACCACAATAAGCGGTACACCGACTTTCTCTATGCCCGCCAGCAGCGCCAGGGGATGCTATACCGCGACTGCCAACGGCTGGTTAACCAGGACCGCAACGTTTTTGCCGCCTGCATGGTCGCCTGCGGCGATGCCGACGCGATGGTGACGGGGGTCACCCGCAACTCCTTCGACGCGCTCGACGAGATTTCGCGGGTCATCGCGGTCCAGCCGGGCTCGGTGCTGTTTGGCCTCACCGTGCTGCTCGCGCGCGAACGCACGGTTCTACTCGCCGACACTCTCGTCCACGAGGTGCCGAGCTCGGCCCAGCTCGCCGATATCGCGGTACAGGCGGCAGCCAAAGCGCACGAGCTCGGTCTAGTACCGCGGGTCGCGCTATTGTCGTATTCGAATTTCGGCAATCCAATGGGCACTGACGGCGAGCGCGTACGCGATGCCGTGGCGCTGCTTGACCGGCGCGGCGTCGGCTTCGAATACGAC
>VAZT01000430.1 GCA_005884825.1 Alphaproteobacteria bacterium | reverse complement strand
GGCGCGTCGAGCGTTACCGATCGCGTGGCTGAGTTGAGGTTGGCGAAGCGAACGCGGACCGTCACGGTTCGACCAGGCTTGGACTTGGCCCGGAGGCGGGTGCCGATTCTGTCTGCAAGATGAAGCAGGGTGGGTCGGAAAACTCGCTCTTCGGCAGGCTTCCTGCCGATCGCCGACTGTGCTCCTGCCGATCCGGCCGGTCGGTCAGTTTTGATTTCCCGTGGATCGCGATTCCACGCCGGCAGACCAGTCGAGCGTACTGTCGCGTCGTGATAGGTCGATCCCTCCATTATCGTCGGACCATTGTTAGCGCTTTCGGTCGCATATGGCGGCGGCATATCCGATGGAGTGATTTTGCAGCGAGCCGAGCTCGAGTTCGCCGAACCGGTCAGCGACAGGTCGAAGCCCGTGAACTTCAGGTCGCCGAGATCGAGGCGCAGCATCTCAGGGTCCCAGCCCGCGTTCTCCGCGAGCTTCAAAAGGATATGCCGCGCGCTTCGAACGCGGCTCGTATCGAAGCCTCTGTGGCTGGCCGGAGTTGCCCAACGACAGGCCGAATCCGCGCCCTCTCGCGCGCGCGCACGCGTGTTAATAGCCCGCATTTGGCACGCGAACCCACCAGGTCGCAGAACATCACGGTCAGCTGGCGACGCTCGGCCTGGGCTGGCACCCATGCGGGAGGCGGCGCCGATGCTGGTGTCGCTGTCACGACTGGGGCCGGCGCCGCGGCGCTGAGCGCGGCGAGGCTTGCGGTCGCCGACGGATAACCGTCAGCGCAAAGAGAAACCCCGGCGGGGGAGCCGGGGTTTTGGGGGTCGACGATCGAGCAGGGGGAAATGCGATCGACCGTCTCGTCATGGAAACACCACGTCGACCCGCTCCGTCCACCGCCCGATGTCGATGTCCAAAAATTGCCGCACCGGCTGTTCCACCGGAGGACCCGGCAGCAGCCGGGCCTCCGGTTTGAGAAACATGGCCGCGGGCTGTTGCGGTCGGTTGCTAGGCGGCGAGACGTTTGGGGACGAACGGCTCATTCGGGGCCGCGTCCACGATATCGGTCGACGGTGTGCGTCGTTTTTTCCCAATCCGTGCAAGCAGCCAGGCCTTCGCTGCTGCGGCCGCCCGATCTTGCTCCGCGTGATCGTCCGCGAGGTGGCGGGCCTTGAGGATGATGGAGCGCAGCTCGGCGGTACTGTCGCAACACGCGTCGTTGAAATGCACGAGCGGGAGCCCGGGCCGGGGCATCGCATCCTGTAGCAGCGCGATCGCCGGCGCCCTTGGCAGGCGATGCTTGCGGCTCAGATGGAGAAGGGCGCCGACAAGGCAATGGCCGCCGTTGCCGTCGTCATAACGACCGCGTGTCCAGTGGCCGTCGTCGGCAAAATGCTCGAGCATCAGGTCGAGCAGCTGCACGGCTTGCGCGATTTGGGTTTCCGGCATTGGTCTTGAGCTCCTGATCCGGTTAACGGATCCACCCTATCACGCCGACAGCGATCCACGCCGTCTGCTCACGGGAGGGTAATCGGCTCAACCAAACCCGGATCGTTGTTCTTGACGTCGCCGACGCGTGGGCTGACCGGCCATGCGATCATGTCATCCGAAGGGTAGGGGACCAGCAGCGCCTTGACCTTCGCCAGCTCGGCGGGCTGTTCGCCGAGCCACAGCGGCCATGCGTCCGGTTTCAGCACTGCGGGCATCCGGTTGTGGAGCTTCGCGCATAATTGGTTCGGCGGGGTGGTGATGATGGTGAAGCTGCGGATGCGTTCCTCGGCCGACGAGCGCCAGGTATCCCATAATCCTGCGAGCGCCATCAGCCCGCCGCGCTTGAGCCCGACCGCGTAGGGCTGCTTGCCCTTCCCGGTTTTCTGCCACTCGTAAAAATTTTCGACCGGCACCAGACACCGCCGCTGCCGGAACGGCTCGCGGAACGCCGGCTTGGTGTCGACCTCCTCGGCCCGGGCATTGATGGTGGAGAAGCCGATCTTCTCGTCCTTGGCGCAGAAGGGGATCAGGCCCCAGCGCATCACCTCGAGGCTGCGCTGATGGTCGCCGAAGAAGAAGCACGCGGTGGCGATGGCCGATGTCGGTCGCGAGAGTGAAATCCGGTATCTGGGCGAGATCGACAGCTCGCCGGCGGCGGTCGAGCGGATCATCGGAAAGCTGGCGGGCCGCTATTCCATGCCGATCCACACGCGTCCGCGCCTTGCGGGTATTGGCGATGATCTCAGCATCACACGGGGAGGAACCGATGGTTTGCATGACTCCCCGCTGGAGGGAGATGGATTCGAACTTGTAGTACCGCCGCACGAGAGCTCGGGATTTCCGACGCACTCGGGTCGATCACTCTCGCCATAAAATTGCCGGCGCAACCGATAGTCCGCGGACTGTCTGGCCGCTGTAGGGAAGCGGATTCGAACTTGTCGTACGGTCACGAGAACGCGGCCGTTCCGAAACGTGTAGCATGGGGACCCCGTCATTTGGACCGCGGCGACGGCACCATTTTGGAGAGGGACCAACGGTTCCAATCCGGCTCCCTCCAGCGGCGAGTCTGCAAACTTTCAGTCCCGCTGCGAACATGGCGGGGCCGTCAAGGATGGCCCATATCGTCGCGCAAAACAAAATCCTGAATTATGTAGCAAACACCCCTAAGCGGCGGAAGCCGGGTTAACCACGACGGAGAGCATCCTCCTGCCATGTTCGGTTATACGGTACAGCGACAAAGCGTCACCGCGCGCCATGAAGAACCCGCGGGGGTTGGTGAAGGGTTTCGGATGCCGGCCCGTCGTGAGCTGTGAAACGGCATCCAATCGGGACCCTCTGCCGAAGCAGCATAAGGCATTGACAAGCCATGCCGAATTCGATCAGCATGGGGTCCCGATCGGCGCTGATCGGAACCCCGGCGAACCCTACAATTCTCCGAGCACCGTCAATACTTTTGCTCTGATCTATGATGGGGTCCCAATTGGGTGCCGAAACACACCGCCGCCAATTCCTGCAAATCGTTGATCTCGCCCAGATACATCACGTGCCGCTGCACCATGCGCCCGCCGGCGACACGCGTGTTCTCGACAACGCTCCAATAGCGATGTTGCTTTCCATCCTTCCGGCGGACTTTGCAGCGCAAGAACATGATGGCCGCCAACTATCGGCACATTGGCGGCCATGAGAATAGACTTGGTCGGCACTACAGCCGATTTTCGGCGTTTTGGTCACCCCAGCCCTTACCGATCAATCACTTGCTCTGCAAAAATCGCAGAACGCAGGGTCGAATGGGCGAAGTCGGGCTAGGTCTGTTCCGGAGGCGCAAACGCGCATAGTTGACGTAACGATGTGTCGACGCTGAGGTGGGGCCGAGAAGGGCGTGTTTCAGCGTCGCCATCCTTCGTCATATCACGGAAATCTGGCTGGAGGCGTGCGCGGACAGGCCTCCGCAACTCGCAAGCAGGAATACCCTCAGAGCCCCTGTCGCCCGCAGGCCCCGACAACAAGCTATCGATCAGGGGTGCGGCTGGCCGATTTTCCGAAATGCCCCAGTCGTGATCAAGCCGAAAAGAGCGGCGGCCAGAAGAACCAAGGTTGATGGTTCCGGGGCCGGCGTAGCGAGAAAACCGAGACGATGCGTATTTGGCGCCGAGGGATCGAAGGCTCCGACGATCTCATCTAAATCGTTGATGCCGATTGCGAAAGTGGCCTTCGCGCCTGGCGCGTCGATAATTGTAAACATACCCCCGCTCAATAGAAAGCCATGCGTTCCTGTCGGGCTATCGAAGTCGCCCACAATATCACCCAGATTGTTGATGCCTCCCTCCACAAAAGTAGCTGTCGCGCCGGGCGCGTCGATGAAAGTAAAGCTGCCGTCGAGATTTCTCAGATAGCTGCGAGTGTTCCCCGCTGCATCAGTAAAAAACCCAACGATCTGGCCGACATTGTTTATATCGTTGGCCGAGGTGGCCTGTGCTCCTGGTACGTCAATCGGAGTGAAAGTCCCACCACTAAACAAGAAACCGTGATCGGTGCCGCCAGCGTCCGTGTACTGCCCAACAATGCGACCGCTGTCGTTGATACCGTTTGCGAAGCTAGTGGTCGCGCCCGTCGGCTCTATCGTGGTGAAATTGCCGCCACTCAGTAAAAAACCGTGATCAACTCCTGCATTATCCCGGAAAAAACCCACGGTTTGTCCCAAGTTGTTGATGTTCGTAAGCCCGGTGCGTAGGGCGCCGGGTACGATTATTGGTTTGAAGCTGCCGCCGCTCAGCAG
>VAZT01000429.1 GCA_005884825.1 Alphaproteobacteria bacterium | reverse complement strand
AAAGCGGAACCGAGGGTTCGCATCCGGCTCCCTCCAGCGGCGAGTCGGTGCGAACCTACCTTTTGTGGGCGAATCCCATCGATCGTCGTCGGGTATTTCACCGACCGAGCGCTGCTTTATCGCCAGTCGCCTCAATCGACAGGTGCCGGGCGGACGGTTTCTGTTTGGCCTCGGCGGCGGTTGGATGGCGCATTCCCAAGAGAACGGCGCCCGGCGTCCGCTGCGACGCCCCTATCCCTCGCAGCCAACCGTGCGACAAGGGCGACAACGGAGCTCACCGTGGCCGGGGGACCGAGGGTTCGGATCCTTCTCCCTCCATCGGCGAGATGCGAACCTGACTTCCTCGATGAGGTGGACAAAGCCGTTGTCGATTATCCCGGTCTGCGCGTGCAGCCGCATGCATCTTGGGCAGGCGCAGGGTGGCTTTGAAATCGGCTTCTCGCCTTCTCGCTCTACTGGAGATTTCAGTCGCGCATCGCCTCCATCCGCCTTTGGTTCTTGGCAATCTTGACAACGAGCTCGGCCTCCGTCGAGCGATTAGCGCTGGGAGAGGGGAAGGTTGATTTATGCCGCTGCCGCCCGATCGTCCCCCACCCTTGCTGTTCTATGGAGGCGCGGCTTAATTTCGGCTGCCGGGTCGAGACACGAGGGCTTTTGGATGGGGGACAACGCCGAAGTCTACAATAGCGCCGCCATTGCCCGGCTGAGGGCGCGGCTCGACCCTCACGACCCGGCAATTGCGATGGCTTCGCACAATCCGTTGGCGGCAAAGCTGGCAGTCCAGGCCGGTTTCGATGCAATCTGGGGCAGCGGGTTCGAGCTGTCCGCCGCCTATGCCGTGCCCGACGCGAACATTCTGTCGGTCGACAAGCATCTGGATCTAATGCGGGCGATTGGAGAGGTGCAGGATGCGCCGATCATCGCCGATATTGATACAGGATACGGCAATGCAGTTAACGTCGCTTTTCTCGTGCCGCGCTATGCCGCGGCCGGAGTTGCGGCGGTGGTGATCGAGGACAAGACTTTTCCGAAGGACAGCAGTCTCCGGCCGGGCGGAAGGCAGGTGCTGGTGACCGTCGAGGAGTTCCAGGGCAAAATCGAGGCCGCCCGCCTCTCGGGCGGCCCTTTGGTGGTGGCGCGGACCGAGGCCCTGATCGCCGGGCTCGGCCAAGCCGAGGCACTCCGACGGGGCGCAGCTTATGTCGAGGCCGGCGCCGACGCTGTGCTGATCCACAGCAAAGAAACGACGCCGGACGAGATTCTGGAATTCTGCCGCTCCTGGCCCGGCCAGGTGCCGCTGGTTCTGGTGCCGACCGCCTACCCGCAGCTCTCTTTTGCCGAGGTTGCGGCATTGGGCAAGGTCGGGCTGATCATTTGCGCCAATCACGCGATCCGCGCAGCGGTTGCGGCAATGCGCGCGACGTTCTCGCGCATTCTCGGCGAAGGCAGTATCGCCGGAGTGGAGGATACCATCGCCACAGTCGCGGAAATCTTCGCTCTGCAAGGCGACGAGCGGATGCGCGAGCTGGAGGCGCGGTTCCTGCGTTAAATCCCTTCGTCTGCGAGGGCGGGATCCAAGCGGCTGGCTGGACTGCTGGCTTGGGCCGTCCGGCGAACGCGAAGCGTACGCCCTCGGCAGACAGGTGATTTTTCGAGCTGCTGCGCGGCAAACAGGATGAGCCTTGAGGTTTTCGGTGACGTCGAGATACGCTTCGTCGAGCGACAATGGCTCGATGATCAAGGTGGTGGCCTTGCGCATGACGCCCCGCTCTCGCTTCGCTATCCTGGTAGGTACCAGCCAACCGAGGAGCGCGAAAATCATGCTGACCGAGCGCGGCAAGCTATTTGAAGAGAAAGAGCCCTCGCTCTCCGATGATGAGGTTTCTGCGGCATACGAAAACGGAAAAATTGCGGCGAGTCTCAAAGGGAAACCGCTCGCAACCTCACCAGAGAACATAGGTTTTATCGCCGTCAAGTTTGCGCTCCACGACGGCTCTTTTGCGACCGTGCTGTTGGACTACTTTTCGGCGCGGGCGCTCGCGACGCTGATCGGTTCGGTAGATAAAATAGGGTGGAAAACGGCCCCGGTGCTGCCGGATGAGACGCGGCATTAGCGAGCCACCCGAGGAAAATCCCGCCATACCGGTGAGGACGTGTGTCGAATGCTAGATGAATGCGCAGCACCTTTGCCGACCGAGCCGATCTCCAGCCCACCCGACGGCCACGATTACCGCCGGTTGGCTCGGCAAATTCGAGACCTTGCGCGCGAAACTCGGTTGCCAATACCGCGGACCGAGCTGCTTCGGCTCGCCACTAATTACGTCCGGCCCGGCGATCACCTCGACAGGCGAACCTAGCCGATCAGCCCCAGCTGGTGCTGAGGCTCGGCGGCGGCCCTCTACCGGCAGGCCCGGCCCACCTCGACCACCCTGTCCCGGACCTCGATCTTATCCCTGCGCAGCCGCCGCGCGATCTCGTCTATCGAGACGCCGCGAACGAGCATCTCGCCCAACGCGTTCATCTCCGCATCCGACCACTCTCTGCCGGTATTCACGGCCAGAGGTTCGTCATCTGCCTCGGCCCCCCGCGGATTGAAGATTGATGCGCCAATCAGGCGCAGTAGGGCTTCGTGCTCGGGACTTCCTGACGCGCTGAGGAACGCGCCGAGTTCTATATCGGTCATCTGACCGCCTGACGGGGCGTTGGCTTGGTGCCTGACAAAGGCCGAGCCCGTCTCGGGATCGCGGACGAGGAACCAGCTATCCCCGTTTGGGCTGCGATAGAGCTGTCTCGTTTCTGAGCGATGGGGGCCTAGTGCGGTGTTCTCTCTCCCGTCGGCCGAGACGATCCGGAAGCCTGCTTCGGCCAAAGCGGCGACAATGCGGGCGGCCAAAGCATCGGGATCGCCGCGCGCTGTTTCATTGATAATGTTCGCGATGATCCGCTCGACGGCCGAGATATCGCCTTTCGACATTCCGCCCTCCTGTGCGCGCCTCGACACCGGTGAAGTGGGCGGCGTAATGGGCG
>VAZT01000428.1 GCA_005884825.1 Alphaproteobacteria bacterium | reverse complement strand
TGACCGCGGCGAGCACGAGCCGCTTTGGGCGGCAGCATCCCCAGGATCTGTCAATGGGCCTGGGGCACGCGGGGCGGCATCCGGATTATCCGGGGCTCGTCTCCGAGCGCTATATCTCAGAGAGTAACCAGCGTCTCTTCTATATGCGCTGGCAACAATTCATGAACGCAGCGAGCTGGGCCGACATCCCGCTCGCCCCGATCACGGCCCGCTTCGAGGGCACCGCGGCCACGCGCAAGGCGCCGCGCGATGACAGCATGCCGCTATAGACCCACGTTGCGCAGGCGCAGGGCGTTGGCGATGACGAGCACCGAGCTTGCGCTCATTGCAGCGCTGGCGATCATCGGGTTGAGCAAGAGACCGAATGCCGGGTAAAGCGCGCCGGCGGCGATCGGGATCGCCAAGCCATTGAAGATGAAAGCGAAGAAGAGATTTTCTCGGATATTCCGCATGACCGCGCGGGAGAGCCGGCGGGCCCGCACGATCCCCTGCAAATCCCCTTTGACCAATGTCATCGCGGCGCTCTGCATCGCGACGTCGGTGCCGGTGCCCATCGCTATGCCGATTTGCGCTTGCGCAAGAGCCGGCGCGTCGTTGATTCCGTCTCCGGCCATCGCGACGATCCGGCCCTTTTGCTGGAGGTCTCTGACCACCGTTGCCTTCTGATCCGGGAGAACGTCCGCCGCGATGTCGTCGAGGCCGAGCTTGCGGCCCACGGCCTCTGCCGTGATCCGGCTGTCGCCCGTCAGCATGACCGTGCGGATCCCGTCGCCGCGCAGTGCCGTCAATGCGCCGGCTGCGCTCTTCTTTATCGGATCGGCGACCGCGAGGAGCCCGGCCGCGATGCCGTCGACCGCAATCAGTATGACGCTCTGGCCGTCTTTCCGCAGCTCCTCTGCACGCGCAGCCAAGCCTGCCGGCTCGACCGCGAGCGAGGCGAAAAGGCCCAAATTGCCGACAGCGACCCGCCTTGCGTCGACGACCCCGACGACGCCTTTCCCGGTCTCGGAGGTGAAATCCCCGATGGCACCGAACGTCAGGCCGCGTTCCTCAGCGCCGCGCACAATGGCAGCCGCCAATGGATGCTCGCTCCCCCGTTCGAGGCTGGCGGCGAGGCGCAGCAATTCGTCCTCGGCGAACGGACCGATTGCAACAACTCCGGCGAGGCGCGGTCTGCCCTCGGTCAGGGTCCCGGTCTTGTCGACGACGAGGGTATCGACTTTCTCCATCAGTTCGAGCGCCTCGGCGTTCTTGACGAGAACTCCGGCGCGCGCGCCGCGCCCGGTGCCGACCATGATCGACATCGGGGTTGCCAAACCGAGCGCGCAGGGGCAAGCGATGATCAGCACCGCAACCGCGTTGACCAGCGCGAAGGTCATCGCGGGAGCGGGGCCGAAGAGCGACCAGGCGGCAAAGGTCAGCAGGGCGGCAATGATGACGCCCGGCACGAACCAGCCGGAAACGGTATCGGCGAGGGCCTGGATCGGCGCGCGCGAGCGCTGCGCTTCGGCGACCATCTGCACGATCTGCGCAAGCAGTGTATCGCTGCCCACCAGCTCCGCCCTCATGACAAAGGTGCCGGTGGCGTTGACAGTGGCGCCCGTCACCTTATCCCCCGGGGCCTTCTCCACCGGCACGGGTTCCCCCGTGATCATCGACTCGTCGACGGCGCTCTGTCCTTCGAGCACGACG
>VAZT01000427.1 GCA_005884825.1 Alphaproteobacteria bacterium | reverse complement strand
ACTGGCGGCGGCGCAGGTCAATCTCGGCCTGCTATACCTGAACGGGGCCGGGGTCGCGCGCGACGAGGCGGAAGCGGCGCGCTGGCTCGGCCTGGCGGCGGATCAGGGAGACCCGATCGGCGAGTATCGTCTCGCGCTTCTGCTTCTGGCGGGAAAGGGCGTCGAGCGGGACACGAAAAGAGCGGGTGAGTTGCTGCGGCACGGCGCGGATCGCGGCTATGTGCCGGCGCAGGTTTCGCTTGCGCTCGCCTACGAGACCGCACGGCCGAGCCGGACCGGCCTCGCCTATTTCTGGTATCGGATCGCGGGAGTCCGCACCCGGGACCAACGGCTGAAGACGCTCGCCAATGACGGCGAGAACCGCACGATCATGTATCTGTCAGGCGCGGAGATCGCTGCCGCACGTCACACCGCCGATTTGTGGAAGCCGGTCGGGCCGGGGCTCGAATTCGGTATCCTGGGCGCCCGCCCGCCCGCCGCTGCGGATAATGCCGGCGGCGGCCCCTCCCCGGCCAAGCCGCCGAGCAGCGGCACGGGGTTCATCGTCAGCCATGTCGGCGACGTTATCACGAACAACCACGTCGTCGAGGGCTGCCGCGAGATGAAGATCGAGCGTGCCGGCTCCAAGATCGCCGTGCAGGTCGTCGCAACCGATCCCGGCAGCGATCTCGCGGTGCTGCGACTTCCCGGCCCGGCCGACGATATCGCCAGCTTCCGCAAGGCGGACCCGCCGAAACCGGGCGAGGCCGTCCTTGTCATCGGCTATCCGTTGCACGGCTTGTTGAGCTCGGGGGCGAGCGTTACGACCGGGATCGTCAGCGCCGTCGCCGGTGTGCGCAACGATCCGAAACAGCTGCAGATCACCGCGCCGGTGCAGCCCGGGAACAGTGGCGGGCCGCTCGTCGATGCTGGCGGAACGGTCATCGGCATCGTTGTCAGTAAGCTCAACGCGATCAAGATCGCTCAGGCGACCGGCGCGATACCAGAAAACATCAATTTCGCGGTCAACGCGGCGCTGGCGCGGGCGCTGCTCGACAAGAACGGCGTCCACTACGAGGAGGCAAGCCCGGCGGGCGAGCCGCTCTCCACCCCCCTGATCGCCGAGCGCGCCGCGAAGTACACTGTGATGATCGAGTGCTACCGCTGAGCCGGCCCGGACACCGCACCCTTAGAACCAGCCGCGCCACCTGAACCATAGGAGAGGCGTGATCGCGCTTACCGCGATCAGCGCCAGCCCATAGGGATAGCCCCAAGCCCAATCGAGCTCGGGCATATTGTGGAAATTCATCCCGTACATGCTGGCGACCAGGGTCGGCGGCACGCCGACGACCGAAACGATCGTCAGCACCTTGATGATGTTGTTCTGATCGATGTTGATCATCCCCAACGTCGCGTCGAGCAGCAGCTGCAGCTTGTTGGTCAGATGCTGCTCGTACTCGTTGAGGGAATGGAGATCCTGGTGGAGGGTGTGGAGGCGCGCGGCCTCCTCGGCGGGGAGCCAGGCGGAGCAGTTGTGCGACACATATGGCACGATGCGGCCGATCCCCAACAGGCTGTCGCGGAGCTTCGATCCGAGATCGCCGCTGCGCCCGATCCGACGCAGAATGACGCGGAGATCGGCCTGCGCGCGGGCCGGGCGGCGATCGCTGCCGGCCTCGACGGGGCCGGATCGGAACAGCCGATGTGACACGGTGTCGAGCTCGCCGGAGATGCGTTCGAGCAGGTCGGCGATGCGATCGACAATCGCTTCCAGCAGCCCGGCGAATGCGTCATGCGGGTTCGGGGATGGGGTCTGGGCAGCGGTCGTGAAGGCCGTCGGTGTTTCGAACCGCACCGTGATGAAATGCTCCTGGGTCAGGATAAAGCCGACCGGCGTCGCCTGCGGATCGTCGGCGTCGGAGCGATAGACCAAGGGCGCGCTGAGAAACAGCGCACCATTGACCACCCGCAACCGGCTGGAACTCTCGATTTCCGACAACGCTTCATAATTCGGCAATTCGAGGCCGGTGGCGCGTTCGACAAACGCGACCTCCTCGGGGCTGGGCTTCAGCAGATCGATCCAGACGAGATCGGGCGGCAGCGCGTTGCCCCCCAGATCCTCGGGAGCGCGGCAAATCTCACCGGAGCGCGAATGCAATAGCAGCATGGGGCGGATTGTAACGGCAGCAGCGGATCAATGCCCAGTCATTACAAACTGGCCGTCATAGCCAATTGTCAGAGCCCCCCTTCGGCAGCGATGAATTCGACGATGCGGTCGAGCCCGTCGCCGGTCTTCAGATTGGTGAAGACAAATGGCCGCTCACCGCGCATGCGTTTCGCGTCGCGCTCCATGACCTCGAGGCTGGCGCCGACCAGGCGCGCGAGATCGATCTTGTTGATGACCAGAAGATCGGAGCGGGTGATGCCGGGGCCGCCCTTGCGCGGAATCTTGTCACCAGCCGCGACATCGATGACGTAGATCGTCAGATCGGCCAATTCGGGCGAGAAGGTCGCAGCGAGATTGTCGCCGCCGGACTCGATCAGCACGAGATCGACCGCAGGGAATAGCCGGGTCATCTCGGCGACTGCGGCGAGGTTGATCGAGGCATCCTCGCGGATCGCCGTGTGCGGGCAGCCACCGGTCTCGACACCGCGGATGCGCTCCGGCGGCAGCGCGCCGCTGCGGGTCAGGAATTCGGCATCTTCGCGCGTGTAGATGTCGTTTGTGATCGCGACCAGTTCGAACTGGCCGCGCATCCGCTTGCACAATCCATCCATCAGTGCGGTCTTGCCGGAGCCGACCGGGCCGCCGATGCCGACCCGCAACGGGTTTTTCGGAAATGCGCCGCTCATGAGCGGAACAGCCGCGAATATTGCGTCTCATGCACCATCGAGGCGAGATCGACGGCAAAGGTCGCGCTGCCGAAATCTGCCGAGTCGCGCCTCTTCGCGGCGGCCGCCGCGGAGGCGATGAGCGGCTCCAGCCCGGCGAGGATCCGCTGCCCGTCGGTGTGTCCGATAAGCCCGAGGCGCAACCCCGCCGACATCAGGTTGGACGCGAAGGCGTGCAGATAACCAAGCAGCGCGTCGTCGAGTGCGATCGCCGCACAGGCCGCTGCCGCGCCGAAGGCGGCACTATGGCAGATGCCACTACTTGAGGCGGCAAGCTCTCTTGCTCCCTCTCCGCCCCCGGGGGCGGAGAGGGCTGGGGTGAGGTGGGGGATTCCAAAGCGCTTGCCGATACCCACCTCACCCTCCCGTCGCTGCGCGACGGGCCCCTCCCTCTCCCCCCTGAAGGGCGGAGAGGGATTCTTTTCGTCCGCCCACTGCGTCGAGAACGGGTCGGGCCAGGCGGTGACGCGGGTACCTAGAAAAGCCTCGCCCTGCTGTGCGGAT
>VAZT01000474.1 GCA_005884825.1 Alphaproteobacteria bacterium | reverse complement strand
AGACAGCAATTTTTGGGGCGCTGGTCTTTTTTGTGTAGGCTTCATTTGCAAGCATCGCAGAATACCAGCACCGCGAATGGCGGATGGTCTACGGACCAAGGAGAGACGACTAAAATGACTACGTTGATGGAACAGGAGAAGCAGCGGATTTCCGAACGGCTTGCGCGGCTCGATGCCGAACGGGAAAAACTGAGCGGCCAACTCGAAGAGCTAGAAATCGCCGAACGTGTTCTGGCACGATTCGGCGGAAAGGGGGTTACAACCGAGAGGCGAAGGAGAACGCGCCCGGCAAAAACTACGCCAGCGGCCGCTGGGGAGCGCAGAGGCCGAAGCAGTCAGAAAGCGTCCGGCGTTTCGATCAGCGAGGCCAGTTTGAAGGCCGTACAGGCGCATAGCGAGGGCGCTACGCCGACCGAACTCCTCAACTATCTTTCACGTGAATTCGGGATGACGGTCCGGCCGAATCACCTTGGTGCCGCGCTGCAACGTCACCGCCGTGCCGGCCAGCTCGAAAACCGCGATCAGCGCTGGTACCTGCCGTCCTAAATCGATGTCCATTACACGGGGGACCGATGGTTCGAATCCATCTCCCTCCAGCGCGGAGTCAAGCGACCTCCGGAGTTGTGTCGAGCGGGGCCTGCCCGCCGGATTGCCGGAACTTTACAGCGCGCGTGGGTTTAAACGGTTTGAGGGGTCGGCTCGACCGCATCACTCTCGTAGCCACCCCGGTGATGATCGGCTGGGGGAATTCGTCCACGCGAGCAGAGTCTGGGGTTTTGATGCGCAATCATCGGCTAGACCTTACCGATAACGAACGCGCGATCCTGATCACGGCGCTGCGCCGGCTCGTCGACCCGCAGCCGCTATCGCCTCAGATCCAGGCCTTGAAGGCCATCCTCGAACGGCTAGAGCCGCAGAAGCCGCAACCCATACCCGATACTGCGAGCACCGGGTGAGCCCGCCGTCCGGCTCGACCGGAAGGTCACCGCGATCGTGCTCCTGGTCGAGATCGGCGTGCGCGAGGACGGCCAGAAAGTGCTGTTGGCCGCCAAGAACATGGGCGGCGAGACCAGCGAGAGGCGGCCCCCGCGGATCTCGACGTCAGCTCACGGCGGCCTATGGCGGGCTCTTCGCGAACGCGCCCGACGACGCCGTCCATCCGACGGCTTTTGCCGATGCCGACGGGCAACTGTTCAGCGGCGACAAGTGCTACATCCTGCACTTCGCTAAGGTCCAGATCCCGCCGGGCACGTGCCTGTTGGTCCTTGACCATGTAGAACAGGCGATGCACAGCGCGAAGAAGGCCGGAGAGCTGATCGGAATTATCAGCGGGGTGAAGCACCCCTAGGCGCGCGCAATGATTTCAGCGGCCCGGAGCCGCGGCCATGACTTCGGAGGACCCCCACGCCATCACGTCCGCGCCTGCTTCTCGCCGAAGCTGCTCTGCGACTTTCGCGGTGGCTGATCGCCACCGCCGAGCGCTGCCGGCGATGGCCGGGTATCGGGTTGGCGATGCTGTTCGTGTACAAGCATGTGGCCGCTTTCGCCCGGCGCGTATTGTCCGCGCGACCGCCGTGACGCCGCGGATCGTCTCGCCAGGCAAGTCACAGATCTGCGCTGCAATGCGGGGCTGCCCTCGATCCCGCACAGCCCTTAGCCCTTAGCCCGTCGGCGACGCGCTGCGCCGGCTCACCCCGACGTCCAGTTCCGTTACCGGGCGGCGTTGCCGAGCGTCATCGGCCGGCCGCTGCACTTCATCGGACCTCATCCGGCTGCCCAATTATCCACACCCGTGGCTGCCAGACCGCAGAACCAGTCCGAATGCGACCTATTTCCAAAGTGTTACACGGTCGTTACAGAAAGTTTCGATGATTTACCCAGCTATCGCGTTATTTCAGTCGCTTAGCCTACGTGCCTTAATTTCAGGCAAATCGGACCGAACAGTTCGAAACACTGGAGTAGGAGGCTGCTTTCGGGATTTGTGCACCGGGTTATCCACAAACATGGTGGATATCATGGTCTCTCCGCCTCCCTCGCCTGATGCGCCTCGCGGCTATCGGGGACGCGCGGCGCCGTGGTTGCAAATCGGCACCGAACCAGAACCCAGGTAATTCTACTCTAACCCGTTAAGTGGATTGGAGAATTGCTCTATAGGCGGGGTCCCCGATCGGCGCCGATTGCGACCCCTCTGAGGGCAATTGAAAAGCGAGGTCAGCGTCTTGAGCCGGTTTATGGGTGGGGCCCAGCCTGGATGCTGAAACACAATTACACGAAACGGGTTAAACCGCGCCGCGAGACCGAGGGTTCAAACCTGTTCCCTCCAGCGCCGAGTCAGCAACGAACCTTGATCTAGGAAATTGACCCGAGCCTCCGCGCTGGCGCAAGCTGCGGTTGCGCTGGGAGCGCGAGGGTCACAAGAGAGCGGCGTCGCGACGAAGTCCCGGCCCGCCGCTCCGGTCGATA
>VAZT01000473.1 GCA_005884825.1 Alphaproteobacteria bacterium | reverse complement strand
GCAGCCCGAGACCGAGCGCTATCTGAATTATGTCGCAGACAAGTTCGATCTGCGCCGCGACATCCAATTCAACAGCCGGGTGACCGCCGCACATTACCGGGAAGACATGCGCAGCTGGGACGTCATCTTGGAGGACGGCCGGCGGTACAGCACTGGCTTGTTGATCACCGCGGTCGGCGTGCTCTCGGCGGCGACGATGCCGCGCATCCCCGGCGTCGAGACGTTCCAAGGCCAATCCTGCCACACCCATTACTGGCCGAACGAACCGGTTCGTTTCGAGGGCAAGCGTGTCGCGGTCATCGGCACCGGCGCGACCGGCGTGCAGACCATCACGGAAGTGGCCAAGACAGTCGGCCATCTGACCGTGTTCCAGCGCACCCCCCAATGGTGCGCGCCACTGCACAACGCCAAGATCGGCCAAGAGGAGATGCGCCGGATCCGGGCCAATTACCCCGAGATCTTCGAGCGATGCCAGCAGACCTACGGCTGCTTTATTCATGCGACCGACCCGCGCGCCACCCACGAGGTGACAGGAGAGGAGCGCGAGGCGTTCTGGGAGAAGCTCTACAATGAGCCCGGTTTCGGAATCTGGATGGGCAATTTCCGCGATATCCTGGTGGACCGCGAGGCCAACAAACTGATTTCGGATTTCGTCGCGCGCAAGATCCGCGAGCGCGTCAAGGATCCGGCGATCGCCGAGAAGCTGATCCCGAAAAATCATGGCTTCGGCACCCGCCGCGTGCCGCTCGAAAGCGGCTACTTCGAGGTCTACAACCAATCCAACGTCAAGCTGATCGACATCACCGAAACGCCGATCGAACGCATTACCCCGACCGGCATCAAGACCAGCGCGGCCGAGTACGAGTTCGACATTATCATCTACGCGACCGGTTTCGACGCGATCACCGGCGCCTTCGACCGCATCGACATCCGCGGCGTCGACGGGGTGTCGCTGAAGGAGAAGTGGAAGGACGGGCCGCAGACCTTTCTCGGCATCCTGGTCGACGGCTTTCCCAACATGCTGATGGTGATGGGCCCGCATGCCGGGCTCGGCAATTTTCCGCGCGCCGCCGAATACAGCGCCGATTGGGTGACCGCGCTGATCCGCTTTGCGCGCGACCGCGGGGTGACCCGGATCGAGGCCACCGCGGCGGGCGCCGCTGCCTGGACCGACCACGTCATTGCGGCGAGCGAGGGCTTGCTGTTCACCGAGGTGGACTCGTGGATGACCGGCATCAACCGTAATGTGGAGGGCAAGCAGGTCCGCCGGATCATGCGCTATAGCGGCGGCCACCCCAAGTTCCGCGAGCGGTGCGAAGCGGCGGCGGACGGGTATCGCGAGCTGTCGCTGGCTTAGGTGGGGCCGCGGGAAAGCCTGAGGATGTCGCGATGCCCGAACCCGAACATATCGATCGGCGCCGGGCGGCACTGATCGCTTACGACGTCTGCCGGCGCGCGCTGGCTCCGTCGGATCCGGCGCGGAGGGCTGCGATGCGCCCAGTGCTCGATGCCTGGGTTCAGATGATCGCGGCCGCGCGGGCGGCGGGGGTGCCGGTGTTCTACACGACCCCGGTCAGCCGCGCCGATGGCGCCGATGTCGTCATGCTCCCCACCGACCTTTCGGCGGAAACCGGCGTGCCGCCGCTCACCAACGCTGTCGAAGGCACGGCAGAGGCCGGCTTCCCCGACGAGATCGCGCCGCGGCCCGAGGATTACGTCTTTCTCAAGCGGCGGCCGAGCGCCTTCTACGGGACGGGCGTCGCCGAGCTGCTGCACATGTTGCGGCGCGATACGATCGTTATCGGCGGCGGCGCCACCAATCGCGGTGTCGAGACGAGCGTCCGCGAGGCGTTCAACCTCGACCTCGCGTCTATCGTTGTGCGCGAATGCTGCTGGAGCGGCGACCCGGCCGCCCACGCCTACAGCCTCGACAAAGCGATGAAAATGTATGCCCGCATCCGAAGCCTCGACCAGGTCGCGGCGATGCTGCAGGGATGAGTTGTCGTGCTTTGCGGCGAGCCGCCGTGGGGTTAAGCTACCGCACGGCCCATGAAGGAAACAGCCATGACAGCCATGATCGACATGCACGCCCATTGGCGGCCCGCCGAAGTAGCCGACGCGTTGCGCGCCCGTACCAGGGAACCACGCATTGTGCGCAATCCGGACGGTGTCGAGGTGATGAAGTCCTCACCGATGAGCGAAGAGCCGCTCGCCAAGGCCTTCGATGACGTCGATTTCCACCTCGCTCGGATGGACCGCCAAGGGGTAGAGACGAGCGTGCTGTCACTCCTCGGCTCGTTCTGCTGGATCGAAGCCCAGCCGCCGGAAGTGGCCGGGCCGCTGTGCCGGAGCGTCAATGATGGACTTTCCGCGATTTGCCAGAAGCATCCGGGCCGTTTCGCCGCCTACGCCGCGCTGCCCCTGACGGACATTTCCGCCGCCGGCGCCGAGCTCGAGCGGGCGCTAGGGCTGCCGGGCATGATCGGCGCGCAGATCCCGGGCAACTACTTCCTCACGCGCAAGGACGCCGAAGCGATGCGGCCGCTGATGGAAGTCGCGAACCGCCACCACGCCGTTCTCTTCATCCATAACGGGCCGCGGCCGGGCGACGCTTACCCCAAGGTCGCGAGCGATACCGATAATGCGCGCCGCCGCAACGGCACGCTTGACATGCAGGCGAGCCTCTCCTCGGTGATGGTGACATTGTCACTCACCGACTACCTCGCGGACTACCCCGACGCGATGATCCATGTCCACAATCTGGGCGGCAATATTCCCTATGAGGTCGAGCGTATGGACCACCGCTCCCTCCTCGACACGCCGAATGAGGAATTGCCGTCGTCGCGCTTCCGGCGAGCGAGGGTCTACGTGGATTGGAGCAGATCCTGCACCGCAATGCCGCTGCGATGCTCGCACGCGCCGCGAGGACCGCACAGCCCCAAAGCGCAGCCGCCTAACCTCCTCCGCCCGGCGTCAGAGGGAGGATCCAGGTATGGCCGGGACTTAGTTAGGAGCATGGGCGCGGTCGGCGGAACCTCCGGTGCGCGCTGACGCGGTTAAAGCCCGGCCTTCTTGAGGTAATCGCGCATGGCATTTATGACATAATCAGCAGCTTGCCTCTGTGTCGCGTGAGCGCCTACCCAGGCAAGCACCGAGCGTACCAGCGAACCGGACAGCTCTAGTTCAAAGATGGCCCGGAAGCGCGCTTCGATACCGTCGCGATACCGCTCAGGGTCCAGCTTCCCCTTCGGCCAGGGATCAAGCGTCTCATCGATGCCAGCGTCATCGAGTAGGGGAATGATTGGTAAATTCTGCGGTCCTGCCGACCCACGGAACTTGATTTTATCGTTTGCAGTCCAGTGTTTGAACAATTTATTGCGGTCGTCCAATACAAAAATTTCGCGCAGAAAACGCTGGCAGTTCTGCCGCCCAAGCAGATAGTCGAACCGCATGAAGGCGGGGCACGCAAACCCGATGAAGGCACCGAGGCCACCGCTTGCAATAGCCTCTTCTCCAGTTAGCGCGCCCCGGGTCGGGGTCAGCATAAACCGACTGAAAACCGTCTTATCGGCCGCCATCAATAGGTCGGCGGTATCGTAACGCGTCTGCTGCGTAAGGGTGGTTGCTACCGCTCCAATTTCTGCTGCGAACGGAGTAATCCCCTCTGGACCCAGCGGAGCGTGTCCGGCGAAAGGGTCGATTAACCAAACGGCTCGGTTAGCCTCTATCGGGTCGCGCGGATTACGGCCGAGAAGTCCTGCAAGTGCGGTTCTCGCGAGCTGAATTGGCTCGTTGTCGGTCGCTCCCCCGTCGACTGCCAAGAAGTGCCAGTCATCGGGCACATCGGCCCCGCCCTCGGGGATCATACCCTCCCAGTCTGGCCAGCTGACGAGATAGCCAGTTGCTCCTTGGGGTCCGGGAGGATAGGCCACAACGCGCCAGCGGTAATGTTCCGTCGGCCGGCTCAGTGCCCGCGCCGGGAAACCAACTGGGAACGCGGCCGTAGCGCGGGCGAATTCGCTGAAATGCTCCCAATCAGTTGCCTGTTTCAGTCGGTCGTTACCAAAGCCCAGCACCATCTCATCTGGCCGCGGCTCGCTAAGCGTCTGGCCCGGATACACCACTGCGAAGCGTGCGAAATCAGCGTGGTCGACGTAACCTTGGCTGAGTTTGTCGCCGAAATTCGTCTTGTACGGTACACCCCGTAAATTGGTCAGTGTGATAATGATCCGGAGCGGCTCCGCAACCCACTCTCTGGCTGTAGGTGGTCCGTTGGCGAAACGGATTATTGCCTTGGCGCCGTCATCGATCGGCTTGCCATTCAATAGCGACGTGAGTTCTGCGCCGATATCGCTCGTATCGAGGAACCCATCGAGCCGTAGCGTATTGATCCAGGTATCATAAAACGGATTTCCCGACCCGCCTGTTCCGATCGCCGTCCCGCGCGTGACGTGCGGGTATTCATAGGCCAAGGCTCGGGCGGCGATCGCTGCGTTGACGCCGCCCCCCGAGGTCCCGGCGATTAGCTTGAGGCGGACGTTGTGCTGTGGAGCGCGCCCCTCATGCTGCGCTTTTGACAGACAATCCAGTGCTTCGACTAGGAAATCCACCGCTCCCGCCGTATACGCACCGGCTGATACCGTTCCTCCGAGGACTAAAGCGAACTCGAAAACCCCCGGTTCTACGGCGGGTACGTCGATAAACCATTTTTGTATTTCCGTATCGCCCGGTGGAACCTGGTTTATCGGCATCACGGCTCTCCCTGGTGTTCAGATCCATTCAGAAGATTCACTCGGCAAGAGCAGACCAAGGCTGACATTGAAGCTTCTGCCACACCGGCCAAGGCCGGTGCCCATGCTACACATGGGTCCCGGCCTTCGCGAAGACGAGAACCGTCGCATCGCGGTGAATGAACCGTATGGGTCTGAGCACTAGCTTCGTATTTCGCGACACTCCCAGAATTAAGTCTTCGGGTCGTTTGTGGTCTGTGCGCCGCCGGATCAATTCCACCATAATGTCGATGTCACTGTCACTGTCACTGTCGCTGTCAGGACGGGCACCGCCACGCGCACGAACCGAACCATGCCGCGTGACTGACGCCGCGCGCACGCAAGGCCGCTTCGTTCTCCCTCGGCTTGGCTAGGATTTCCCGACGGTTCATTGTCTTCAGATAACATCCG
>VAZT01000472.1 GCA_005884825.1 Alphaproteobacteria bacterium | reverse complement strand
AACGCTGGTACGCCAGCATCCTGCGCGGTCACTACGGCTACTATGGGCTGCCGAACAACTCCCGCGCGTTGAGCGAGTTTCATCAGGAGGTCCGGCGCATCTGGTTCCGCTGCCTCCGGCAGCGCAGTCAGAAGGCCCGGAGCCTCACCTGGGACCGCTTCAAAGCGATGCTCGAGCGCTTTCCCCTACCACCGCCTCGGATCACTCACCCTTGGGCGGTGCGGACGCCATGACGCGGGTGACCCTCGGGAAGAGCCGGGTGCGGGAAAGCCGCACGCCCGGATCTGTGAGGGCGAAAGCCGAATGGCTGAGCTACTCGACCATAACTCTGCGAGCTTTTTTGCACGATCGCGATGGGGAGGGTTTGATAGATCATCCTGCACCAGTGCGCCAGCGCCCCATTTCTCCAGCTTTGTGAAACAGTTACATAATTTCAGTTACTTACCAATGCAGAAATCGCGGAAGATTACGTCTAGCAAATCTTCGACATTGACGGCGCCGGTGATGCGGCCGAGGCTGCGCAGCGCGAGGCGCAGGTCTTCGGCGCGCAGCTCCGGCAATGCGGCGGAGAACGAGCGCCGCAACGATGCCGCGGCTTCTTCGAGGGCCTGGCGGTGACGCGCCCGGGTCAGCACCGGGGCTTCGATGCGGTAGGTTTGCGCGACACGCTCCCCCAGCATCGTCAGCAATCTGTCGATACCTTCGCCGGTCAGCGCCGAGACCGGTAAGGCGGGCGGCGACAGGTCGGTCTCCGCCACCGGCACGAGATCGATTTTGTTGGCGACGAGGATCGTGTCGGCTCCGGCCCAGGTCGACGCGCCGGCGGCATCTGCGGGATGCGCGGTGTCGAAAACGAAGAGACGGATTTCGGCTTGCTCGGCCCGCTGCACCGCTCGACGCTTGCCTTCCTGCTCGATTGCATCCGCACTGTCGCGCAGCCCGGCGGTGTCGGCGAGCACGACGGGGTAACCCCCGAGATCGATCGCGACTTCGATCACATCCCGCGTGGTGCCGGCGACCGGCGAGGTGATGGCCACGTCGCGACGCGCAATCCGGTTCAGAAGACTGGATTTGCCGGCATTCGGGGGCCCGACGATCGCGACGTCGATCCCGTCGCGCAGTCTTTCGCCGCGATGCCCATCGGCCAGATGACGCTCGATTTCGGCGACGAGCCCCTCGGTATCACCAAGGATTCGATCCTCGATTTCCGGGGGAAGGTCCTCGTCCGGAAAATCGATTGCCGCCTCGAGGTGTGCGAGGATGCGGGTCAGCCGATCGCGCCAGCGACGATAAACGTCACCCAGTTCGCCGCCGAGCTGACGCAATGCCTGGCGGCGCTGAGCCTCGGTCTCGGCCGCGGCCAGGTCGGCGATTGCCTCGGCCTGCAACAGATCGAGCTTGCCGTTGAGGAAGGCGCGGCGGGTGAATTCGCCGGGCTCGGCGAGCCGCAGTCCAAGGCGCGACAGCACCTGCATGACCGCAGCGAGCACCGCACGGCTGCCGTGCAGATGGAGTTCCGCCACATCCTCGCCGGTCGCGCTCCGCGGCCCTGGAAACCACAGGATCAGCCCCTCATCGAGCGGGTCTCCGCTCTGCGGATCGACAAGGCGCCGCCGTTGCGCGACTCGCGGTGGCGGCAAGCCGCCTGCAAGCAGCGTCACCGCCCTGCGGGCATCCGGTCCGGATAGACGCAGCACCGCGACGGCAGCGCGGCCCGCCGCGGTGGCCGGCGCGAAAATCGTCTCGGTGGTCGGATCGTTCAGCAGAATCAGGAGCCCGCTGCGCGCTCAGGCATTCGCTGCCGGCGGGTTGAGGGCGATCATGGCGGCCTGCACATCCTCGCGCACAGCCTGATGAAGATCGCCGATCACGACTACCGCCCTTACCGCTCCTCCAGCCTGCTGTTCCGTCGCCATTGGCGGCCGGATCGCACTAACGGCGGCTGCTTTTATCCACACCGGCGACGCATCGGGTCGCGTCAGCTTCACCAATGGCGGATCGACCCCCAGCCGGCCAACCAGCGCGGCCGCATCCTCGGCCGTGACCAGCGCCCCGCGCTCGACGCCGTGCACATAGGTATGCGGACCGAGATCGTGCGGGTAGGGGCCGGCGACTAGGGTGACGGCGTTCTCATTGACGGCGACCTCGGTTCCGTCGAGCGCGCGAATGGCGATCATGCAGGCCTCTCCTCGAATATTGGGCAAGGAGCGCACTGCACCCCACCGGCTAAGTCAAGCAGGAACACGTCCGAGTTGACCGGCTCCGCTGTTGGTCGTTTGATCGTGCGCGGGGTTGTCGAGATCATCTCGGAGGAGCGGCCCATGGCCGGCCTGTTGGAAGACAAAATCGCCGTCGTCACCGGTGCTGGCGGCGGCATTGGGCGCGAGATCGCAATTGCGATGGCCCGAGCCGGAGCCAAGGTTGTAATCAATGATGTCGGGGCTTCGCTATCCGGCGAGGGTCAGTCTGCAACGCCTGCGGAGGAGACGAAGCAGCTGATCGAGCGAGGCGGCGGCGCGGCCGCCATCAGCACCGATTCCGTTGCCGAATGGAGTTCGGCGCAAAAGATCGTGCAGGCCGCGCTCGACCATTTCGGCGGGCTCGATGTCGTCGTCAACAACGCCGGCGTGCTGCGTGATCAGATCTTTCACCGCATGACGGCCGAGGACTGGCTCGCGGTGATCTCGGTTCACCTCAACGGCAGCTTCTTTGTCAGCCGTGCGGCGGCCGACCAGTACCGCAAGCAGGAAAGCGGCGCCTACGTTCACATCACCAGCACTTCGGGGCTGATCGGCAATATGGGCCAGGCGAATTACGCTTCGGCCAAGCTCGGCATCACGGCCCTGTCGAAAGCGATCGCGATCGACATGAAGCGGTTCAATGTGCGTTCGAATTGCCTGTCGCCCTGGGCGTGGAGCCGCATGACCCAGTCGATCCCGGCGCGCACCGAAGAGGAGCGGGCGCGGGTCGCGAAAATTCAGCAGATGACGCCGGATAAGAACGCGCCGATGGCGGTCTTTCTCGCCTCCAACGCGGCGCGGGACGTAACCGGTCAGGTGTTCGGCACGCGGATGAACGAGATCTATTTGTTCAGCTCGCCGCGGCCGATCCGCAGCCTGCATCGGGCCGACGGCTGGACGCCGGAGGCGATTGCCGAGCACGCCCTGCCG
>VAZT01000471.1 GCA_005884825.1 Alphaproteobacteria bacterium | reverse complement strand
CGCAGTGGCTTGCGGAGCGGCCTCGATCAGGTCGGATATTGTGCCGTTCCCGACGTGGATGTTGAGGAACTCGTCGGCATCCAGCACCATCGCCCAATGCATTTCGCGAAGGACCGGCAATTCCTCGATGCGGGCATAAGCGGCCAACTGTGCCTTGTCCCGCGGGCCAACCTTATTGACCAGATGCGTGACAACCCTCAACTCCTGGAGACGGTCCAGCAGCGCAGGCGACCCGTCCACGCAGTCATTCGTGCAGATAACAATGTCGGTGAACCCGGTCGCCAGATGGTGGGCCACCCATTCCAGAATGTAGGGCCCTTCATTGCGCATCGTGGCGGCGAGCAATACCCGGGGTCTGACCCGGTCTGCCGCCATGGGGAACAACGTTCTCATCGCCGGCGCTAGCCGTTGAGGTCTGCCTCTCTAACGAGAGATGAACGCCAATAAACCTAAATGCTCCTGAGAAATCCCGGAATAAGTTGAATTTGGCAACCCGGCGCCGCGGCGAACTTTCCTGGATCGAGGGCTCTCGAGCGGAACTCGAGGGCTGAAGACCGCCAGGAAAGGAGAAATCTATGCGTGCAATCGGCGATGCCAAAACGTGGATCTGAACTCGGCCAGCAAGGAAGAACTCGAGCGCGTCGGTGGGCTGGGACGCGAGCGGGCCGAACGATCAAGAATGACGGCGCGCTCCGCGCTCGCCTCGGCGCCTATGGCGCGGTGGGCGTCGAACATGTTCTCGTCGAGCCCGCCAAGCGCGCGCTCGAGGATTGGCTGCGCGGTGGGGCGCGTCGCGCACGCGGCCTAGGGGATCTGAAAGCACTGACCGGGGAATGGTCGTTCCGGGGGCGCGCGCAAGGCCGCGAGCATGCGAGTGAGCGAAATCGGCTGTCCAACCTGCTCCCTTGCTTCCCTCGTCCTTCCCCGGAACTCCAAGGGGCTTAGCCGTTTCCCGCTAAGCCCCTGCGTTATTTGGTGGAGCCAACCGGGATCGAACCGGTGACCTCTACAATGCCATTGTAGCGCTCTCCCAGCTGAGCTATGGCCCCACGGGTTGGTCAGCGGAAATTATGAAGAGCGCGACGCGGCGGCAAGAGGAAAATCGCGCCTTCAGTGCTCCTCCTCCTCGACGTTCTCGATGACCTCGGCCATGTCGTCCTCGTCCTCGCCCAGTTCGGAGGCGTCTTCGAGAAGCTCTTCGTCCTCCTCCTCGGCTTCTTCCAAAGGCGCTGCCTCCTCTTCCTCCTCGACGGCTTCCGCCTCCTCCTCGGTTTCGACCTCGGCATCGATTTCGTCGGCGCCAACCGGCTCCAGCTCTTTCTCGACCGGCGGCGCGGGGCGCGAGCGGCGCGACCGCAGGAACGCCTCGGCATCGAACGGCGTCGCGCATTTCGGACAGATCACCGGCTCGCGCAGCAAATCATAATAGCGCGCGCCACAACTCGGACAAATCCGCTTGGACCCCCACTCGGGTTTGGCCACTATTTCGCTCCCACTCAGGTTCAGCAATCTCTCGCCGGCGCGGCATTGCCACAGGGTGCCCACCCTGTCAAAAGCAAAGTTACGAAAGTAGATTAAAGAAGCCGCGCCGTGCGGGCTCCCCGATATGGGCTGCCGACGGCGTGACCGCAACCGCATTTTCCTGCATCGCGAGGCATTCGTTCCGCCATGGCTCACCCCGCCTCCCCAACCGTTGCACGGCACGGCGGCCCGCTCGCCGGGGCAATCCGCGTCCCCGGCGACAAATCGATCTCGCACCGCGCGCTGATGCTCGGCGCGCTCGCGATCGGCAGGACCGAAATTACCGGCCTCCTCGAAGGCGAGGATGTGCTCGCGACGGCCGCGGCGTTGAATGCGCTCGGGGCGAGCGTGACCCGGGGCGGGGACGGCCGGTGGAGTGTCGACGGCATCGGCGTGGGCGGCCTCGCCGAGCCGCAAGACCTGCTCGATCTGGGCAATTCCGGAACCGCGGCGCGGCTCCTCCTCGGCGTGCTCGCAACGCACCCGATCACCGCCTTCGTCACCGGAGATGCGTCGCTGAGGCGCCGGCCGATGGGCCGCGTCGTCGAGCCGCTGAGCCGCTTCGGCGCGCGCTTCGTCAGCCGCGAAGGCGGCCGCCTGCCGCTCGCGGTCAGCGGCGCCGCCGATCCGATCCCGATCGTCTATCGTCTGCCGGTGCCCTCGGCCCAGGTCAAATCGGCGGTATTGCTCGCCGGGCTCAACGCGCCGGGGGCAACCATCGTGATCGAGCGCCAGCCGACCCGCGATCATACCGAGCGGATGCTGCGCCACTTCGGAGCGGCGGTCTCGACGGAGCCTGAAGAAGGCGGGCTCCGGGTCACCGTCGAGGGTTTTCCCGAAATGACGGCCGCGCCGATCATCGTGCCGGGCGACCCGTCTTCGGCCGCCTTTCCGCTGGTCGCCGCGCTGATCGTCCCGGGGTCCGACGTGACGGTCGAAGGCGTGGGTATCAACCCGCTGCGCACCGGTCTTCTCGAATGCCTCTGCGAGATGGGCGCCGACATCGCTTTGCTGAATCGCCGCGAGGAGGGCGGCGAGCCGGTGGCCGACATCCGTGCCCGGGCCGGCACGCTTGCCGGCGCCGAAATCCCCGCCGAGCGGGCGCCGCGGATGATCGACGAATACCCGATCCTCGCGGTCGCCGCGGCCTGCGCGCGCGGGCGCACCGTGATGCGAGGCCTCGCCGAACTGCGCGTCAAGGAAAGCGACCGCCTCGCCGCTATCGCGGCGGGTCTTGCGGGCTGCGGAGTGCGTGTCGTAGTCGACGGCGACGATTTGATCATCGAGGGCGACGGCGGCCCGCCCGCGGCCGGCGCGTTGATCGAAACGCAGCTCGACCATCGGATTGCGATGGCGTTTCTCGTCCTCGGGCTGGCTGCCAAAGAGCCGGTACGGATCGACGATGCGGCGCCGATCGCCACGAGCTTCCCCGGCTTTATTGCCATGATGAATCGGCTTGGCGCCGCCATCGGCGAGGCATAGTGAGCGCGGGGTCGCCCCTCACCCCAACCCTCTCCCCGCAAGCGGGGCGAGGCAGTCAGCAAAGCCCCTCGCCCCGCGCGAGCGGGGAGAGGGACGGGCCCGCGCAGCGGGAGGGTGAGGGGCGTTCGTTCGTCGTGGCAATCGACGGGCCGGCGGCTTCGGGAAAAGGCACGCTGGCGCGGCGTATCGCCGAGCGCTTTGGATTAGCTCATCTCGACACCGGCGCGCTGTATCGCGCGACGGCGCTCGCCGTGCTCGATGCGGCCGGCGAGCCGACCGATCCGGCGACCGCCGAAGGAGCAGCGCAGCGTCTCGATCCACGGCGGCTCGCCGACCCACGGCTGCGCACGGATGCGGTAGCGGCAGCCGCCTCGGTTGTCGCCGCGATCCCGGAAGTCCGCCGCGCGCTGCTCGGCTTTCAGCGGGATTTTGCAGCGCATCCGCCGGCGCCTGCGCGCGGCGCCGTCCT
>VAZT01000106.1 GCA_005884825.1 Alphaproteobacteria bacterium | reverse complement strand
CGTGAGCAAAGTCTATCCGCACAACGGCTCGCGCGCCGGCGTCATCGCTGCTTGCGAGCGCAGCCTCAAACGGCTGGCCACCGACCGGATCGATCTCTACCTGTTGCATTGGCGCGGCTCGATCCCGCTCGCCGAGACCTTGGAGGGCTTTCTGCAGCTGCAGCGCGACGGCAAGATCCGCCACCATGGGGTCAGCAATTTCGACCGCGCGGACATGGCAGAATGGCTGGCGCTGAAAGGCGGCGACAGTGTCGCGGCCGATCAGGTGCTCTATAACTTGGCGCGTCGCGGCCCCGAATGGGACCTCGTACCGTGGTGCCGCGAGCACCAGGTCGCGATCATGGCCTACACGCCGCTCGGGACCGGCGGCATGCTCGCCAACCCGGCGCTCGCTGAGATCGCCCGCCGCCGCGGCGCCACGCCGGCCCAGATCGCCCTCGCCTGGCTATTGCGTCAGGAGAGCACGATCGTGATCCCGAAGGCATCGCGGCCCGCGCATGTGCGCGAAAATCGCGGCGCCCTCGACGTGCAGCTGACAAAAGAGGATCTGACCGCGCTCAACCGCGCTTTTCCGCCGCCCAGGGGCAAGAGCTCGCTGGGTATGCTCTGACGCCATTTATGTTGCTGACCCATCAAAAACCGGACAGATCACGAGTCATGCGCATGCTCGCTTATGGGAGCTAGGGGTCGCCCGGAAGATCCTGTAATCTCTCTGCCATGGCTATCGAGATCCCCTTTCGTCGCGAATTTTCGTTCGAATATGGCCGGCTGGAGCCGGTTGCGCCGATGATCCGCCGCATCGTGGCGCGCAATCCCAGCCCCTTCACCTTCCGAGGCACCGGGACTTATGTCGTCGGCCACGGCGAGGTCGCGGTGATCGACCCGGGGCCTGACCTCGCCGAACATGTCGAGGCACTGGTGGCCGGCCTCGCGGGCGAGCAGGTCACGCATATCCTGATCACCCACACCCACCGCGACCACTCGCCGGCGGCGCGCGCGCTTCAGGCGGCCACCGGCGCCCCGACCTACGGGTTCGGCCCGCATGCTGGCGGCAAGCGCGGCGACCCGGCGGTCGAGGAAGGCGGCGATTGGGATTTCGTCCCCAACAGGACTATCGGCGACGGCGACCGGATCGCCGGCAAAAGTTGGGTTTTCGAGGCAGTGCACACGCCGGGCCACACCTCGAACCATCTGTGCTTTGCTTTGCCCGACAGCGGAATACTGTTCAGCGGCGACCATGTCATGGGATGGTCGACCAGCGTTATCGCCCCGCCCGATGGCGACATGGCGGCCTATATGGCCTCGCTCGACAAATTGCTCGGTCGCGCGGATATGGTTTATTGGCCGACGCACGGACCGGCCATTACCGAGCCGCAGGATTACGTCCGCACCTTTATCGCCCATCGGCGCGAACGGGAGGCCGGCATTCTCGCCTGCCTGCGGGCCGGCGTCGGGCGGATCGAAGAAATCGTCGAACGACTGTACAGCGGCCTGCAGCCGGGGCTGCATCGCGCCGCCGGACGCTCGGTCCACGCACATCTCATCGATCTCGTAGCGCGCGGCATTGTCGAGAGCGACGGGCCGCCAGCACTGGACACGCATTATCACATCGCCCGCAATTAGCTCAGGGCTGTTCTCCCTACCCGCGGCCCCGAAACCCCTTCGCGACGACGTAAGTCTCCGCCGACTCGGCGCGGCTCGCCGGCGGCTTCGCGTGACGTAGTTCGGCGAAGCCATGCTTGAGCTGCGCGAAGAGCGCGCCCTCGGCGCCGCCCTGGAACACCTTGGCGACGAAGGCGCCGCCTGGCTTCAGGATCTGCCCGGCGACAGCGAATGCCGCCTCGGCGAGCGCGACGATCCGCAGATGGTCGGTCGCGGCATGGCCTGTCATCGACGGCGCCATATCGCTCAGTACCAGATCGGCCAAACCGCCGAGCTCGGCCCTGATGGCAATCACCGTGGCGGGGTCATAAACGTCGGCGCGCAGGATAGCGGCGCCGGCAATCGGCGCGCTTTCCGCAAGATCCATCCCGACGACAATGCCGCGCGCGCCGACGCGCTGGACAGCGACCTGCGTCCAGCCGCCCGGCGCGCAACCGAGATCGACCACTCGGCGGCCCGGCAACAGCAGCCGGAAACGGTCGTCCAATTCGATCAATTTGAAGGCCGCGCGCGACCGGTAACCGAGCCGTCGCGCCTCCGCCACATAGGGATCGTTCAGCTGACGCGACAGCCACTCGGTCGAGGACGGCTTGCGCCGGCGCGCGCTGCGGATCCGGACTGCCGCGTTCCGTGAGGCGGGGGGCTCGGGCCTGTTTGCGCCGCGCCGCCGCCGATCTCCGGACCGGCCGCCCTCGTCCGCCACTTCACCGCTGCATCAGGTCGAAAAGGATGCCCTCCCTGACCCCACGATCAGCGACGCGCAGGCGACCGACCGGCCAAGTCGCGCAGATCGCGTCGAGGATCGCGCAGCCGCTCAGCACGAGATCGGCGCGCTCGCGGCCGATGCACGGATTGGCGGCGCGTCCGGCAAGATCGAGACCGGCCAGATGCGTCGAGACGACCGAGATCTGCTCGAAGGTCAGCACGCTCCCGTCGACCAGAGCGCGGGTATAGCGCGGCAATGCCAGATGGATGCCGGCGAGCGTCGTTACTGTCCCCGAGCTGCCGAGCATCTGCACTCGGCCGGTTCTGACATGGCGCTGGATGTCATTGGTGCGCTCGAACGGCGCCAATGCTGCAACCGCCTCGGCAACCATCGCGCGGTAGGTCGCCGGCGAAACTTCGGTGCCGCCGAACCGATCGGTCAGGGTGACTACCCCGAAAGGAAGCGACATTGAGCCGAGGATCTCGGGCCCTCCCCGAATGCCCCCGCCCCAGAGCCGCAGCCAGACGATTTCGGTGGAGCCTCCGCCGATATCGAAAACGATCGCATAGGGAATGCGCGGATTGAGCAGCGGAGCGCAGCCGGCAACGACGAGCCGCGCCTCTTCGGTGCTCGAGATGATCTCGATATTGATCCCGATTTCCTCGCGTACCCGGGCGAGGAACGCCTCGCAATTCGCCGCTTGCCGGCATGCCTCGGTGGCGACATAGCGTCCTGCGGCGACCCGGCGGGCGGCGATCTTGTCGGCGCAGATTCTGAGCGCGTCGAGCGCGCGGGCCATGGCATCTTCCGAAAGCACTCCACTCGCTGCCAGACCCTCTCCGAGACGGATGATGCGCGAGAAAGCATCGACGACGCGAAACCGCGAGCCCACCGGCCGCGCCACCAAGAGCCGGCAGTTGTTGGTGCCGAGATCGAGCGCCGCGTATTGCGGCGCGTAGCGGTGCGCGGCGGTTTGCGGCCGGGCCGCCGGCATGAAATCCGGCGCGTGCGAGTGCCCCGGCCGCAACCCGGCGGAGATCGACTTTCCGTTGGTCCCGACTGCGCCGGGCACCAACGGGGCGTCAGCCGGAGGGCGGCCACCTCCGGGCGGAGCTTCTGCGCCGAGCGGCTTCTCCACGGCAGCAATCCATCCTCATCGAAGCACCACCCGCGATGGTAGCGCAACCGGCCGACGAATCAAAACCCCACAAATCTCACACAACCGCTCGGCAGCTCAGTAACGCTACGCCCTACCGTCCTCCGCCTCGTTGTGCTATCTATCCAACACGCGATTGGCCCCGACTCCAGCCGAGCGTCGGATGGGGGATCGTCTAACGGTAGGACAGCGGACTCTGACTCCGCCAGTCTAGGTTCGAATCCTAGTCCCCCAGCCAACCTTTCCAATGACCTAATCTCAGAGCGGCCGGTCCGGACCAGGTTATAATCGCGGGTGCCGCGGTCCGCGCATTTGAGGGCCCAGACGGAGACGAGCCGATGATATCTGCCCGCCGTGCCTTCGTCATCATGCCGTTTGGCGAGAAGAAGGCGCCGGACGGGACTGCGATCGACTTCGACGGCGTTTACCGGGACCTCTTTGCGCCGGCAATCGCGGCGGCCGGTTTGATGCCGCATCGCGCGGACGCCGACCGCCGCGGCGGCTCGATCCACCTCGACATGTTCCAGGACCTGCTCCTCGCCGAGTTTGTCGTCGCCGACCTCACCTTGGATAACCCCAATGTCTGGTACGAAATCGGCGTGCGACACGCGTTGCGCGCGGGCGGTACGGTTCTCACCTATGCGCTCCGCGACCGGCTGCCGTTTGATATCGCCGGGCAGCGCATGCAGCGCTACACCCTAAAGGGTGGACGCCTCGATCCAGACCTCGTCGAAGCCGAGCGCGAGGCTCTCAAGGAGGCAATCGAAGCTACGCTCGGCGCCTGGCGCGGGCGGCGGGCGAGCCCGGTCTATCAACAGCTCCCCAATCTCAGGGAGCCGGACTGGAAGACCCTCAAAGTCGGGGACATCAACCAGTTCTGGCAGGCGCTCGAGACATGGCAAAGCCGCGTCGAGGTGGCGCGGCGCAAGCAGCGGCCGGGCGACATTCTCGTGCTCGCCGAGGAAACACCAAACAGCTTCCTCGAATTCGAGGCGTTGTGCACCGCGGCGCGGGCACTTATCCAGCTCAGTCGGCCGCGTTATGCCCTGGACATCCTCGAACGCGCGCGCGAGCTCGAGCCGGACGATGTCGAGGCGCGCCAGCTCGAGGGCATCGCTCTGGGCCGCGCCGAGCGTTACGCCGAGGCGCGCGAAAGCCTTCGCCGTCTCGCCGAGGAACGCAAGGACGGCGAGACCTTGGGTCTCCTCGCACGCACTTGGAAGGATGAGTGGACGCAGATTTGGAACGCGCATCCACGGCGCAAGCTGGACCGCGTCACCGCTGCGCGTGATACCGCGGCTACATTACAAAGCGCCGCCGCAGCCTATGTCGAAGCATTTCGTGCCGCTCCCGGAGACTATTATCCGGCTATCAACTCGTTGACCTTAGGGAGGCTTTGGGAGCACGTCACCGGCCGGCACAGCAGGCTGCCACTCGACCTGATTGCCGCAGGTGTCGGCTGGACTGCCGCCGCCGCGGCCGAACGCAATAAAGACTATTGGTCGCTCGCCACCCGCGCGGAACTCGCCCTGATCGAGAATCGGAAGGACGACGCGATCGAGGACTACTCTGAGGCGGCGGCGTTGGCGGTAGCCAACCGCGACTGGTTCGCGCTCGACTCGACCAGTCAACAGCTCGATTTTCTCGGAGAGCTAAAATTTCACAGCGAGATCGTCGCCGAAGCCGCCGCCGTGATCGATCGCGCCGAGCAGCAGTTGCACGCTCTGCTCGGCAGCCGTCCGGAAGAGCGGTCCGAGCCGGACCATGTCGTAGTGTTCAGCGGTCACATGATCGATGACCCGGCAGAGCGCGCCGCGGGCAAGTCGAAGCCGCCCCGCTTCCCGCCCTCGAAGATCGAGGCGGCGGCGGCGCGTATCCGCGATGCGCTCGACGAACTCGGGGCCGGCGCCGGCGATCTCGGTCTATGCGGCGGCGCTTCCGGGGGCGACCTGCTGTTTGCCGAAGCATGTCTCGATCGCGGCATGCGGATCGAGCTCTATCTTGCTCGCGCCGAAAACGAGTTCCTCGCCGAGTCGGTGACTTTTGCCGATCCGGAGCATCGCTGGGAGCGCAGCTTCACCCAACTAACGGAGAACCCTCGCAGCACGGTTCTCGTCATGCCGGAAGAGCTTGGGCCCGCGCCGGCCGGCGTCAGTATCCACGACCGCTGCAATCGCTGGATACTCTACTCGGCGCTGTCGCAAGGCCTGCGCCGCGCTTTCTTCGTTACGCTGTGGAATGGCGAACCGGGCGATGGCCCAGGCGGAACGCAGAACATGATCGAACTGGTGCGCAAGCTCACCGGACGGCAGCCGATCATCATTGATCCTGCAACCTTGTGACGCGCTGATAGCCTGACGCGGATCGTGTATAACCCATTCGGCGGACTTAATCTGGGGCAGCACCGCGTGTCGGTGTTCGGCACCACCAGCGATCTCCCCAGCGCCGACTGCCACGCCTTCATAGAGAGCGATACCTGCGCGGCGGCAGGAAGCTCCTAGTCATAAGCTCGCCTGATGCTCAGTCGAGCCCATACGTCAACCGTCAGGTTCACCGCTTTGTCGCGCCAGGACGTGGCAACGTCATCCCGATTACTATCCCAGGCCTCCCGAATAGCGAGATCAAGCGGGACGACGAGGCCAAGCTGGCCTTGCCGGATGAGCTTTGCTCGGCGGTGAAGATGCTGTGGGCAATCGACTATTGCAGATTTGACATCAAGAAGAAATGCGAGCATGGTCCAGCATCGTTTTAGCTACACTATTTCTCACCGACATCATAAAAACCGGTGTGCGACGCGATGTCAGAGTGGCCGTCGGCCGGTAAATACATCGGTAGCGCGGAGTAACTGCCGTGCGCTCGCTAGGCGCCCTTGCGCTTATTCTGGCCGTCGCTTTGAGCCACTCGCTAGCGCGAGCGCGCGACGACGCTGTAGTCGTGGCATCCAAGATCGACACCGAAGGCGCCTTGCTCGGGAACATGATCCTGGCGCTGCTCCAGGCGCACGGCGTTGCCGTGGAAAACAAGCTGCAGCTCGGGCCCACGAACATCGTGCGCGCCGCTATTCTCGCGGGACAGGTCGACATTTATCCTGAATATACCGGGAACGGCGCGCTGTTTTTTCACCAGGAGCAAGACCCGGCGTGGAAGAATTGGCAGCGCGGTTACGCACTGGTCGAGAGGCTCTGCCGGGAAAGGAATCATCTGGTGTGGCTCACCCCGGCCCCGGCGAACAACACTTGGGTCATCGCCGTGCGGAAGGATTTAGCGGAGCACCAACACCTCGTCTCGATGGATGATTTCGCGAACTACGTAAAAGAGGGCGGCAGGATCAAGCTCGCCGCCTCGGCCGAGTTTGTCGAGAGCCCGTCGGCATTGCCGGCATTCGAGGCGACCTACGGCTTCCGGCTGTCGGACGAGCAGTTGCTGACCTTGTCGGGCGGCAACACCGCCGCCACTCTGCGCGCGGCGGCCGAGGAGATGTCCGGCGTCAATGCGGCGATGGCATACGGTACGGATGGGGCCCTGGCGGCGCTCGGTCTCGTCGCGCTCGGGGACGACAAGGGGGCGCAGATCGTCTACGCGCCGGCCCCGGTCGTTCGCGAGGCCGTGCTGCAGGACCATCCCGAAATCCGCGCGGTGCTCGATCCGGTCTTTGCGACACTGACGCTCGAGACGCTGCAAAAGCTCAACGCCGAGATCGCCGTCAATGGAGGTGAGGCCTCAGCGGTGGCGGTCTTCTATCTCAGATCGAAGAATTTTCTGCCGTGACCGACCAGCCCAGTCTAGCTGGGCCCCGCGCTGCCCTCCTCCTTTCGGTCGGCATTCGCAATCAGGTGCTTTTTGTATTGGTAGTCGTTGGGGTGGCTGCAGTTGTGCTGTCGGGCTTTGTCGACGAGGCGCCGAACCGGCTCGTTTCGGGCAGGCCGGTCCCGCTGTGGGCGGCAGCCGGCGCCCTGCCCGTGCCCGGCATTGCAGTATTGGGTGCGGCGTTGTCGGCGGCCTGCCTGATACGGCCGAATAGGACGCTCCACTGCGCCGTCGCCGTGTTCGCCGCTGCGCTGCTGCTGGTTGTCCTCGCCGCCGCGGGGCATACGGCCGGCCTCCTGGCGCAGAACGCCAGCCCCGCCTCCCGCATTTCGCTGGGTCCCGCGTTCTGGGTGCTCGCTGCATGCGCCGCCCTCGCGGTCGGCGATGCGCTGCAGCGTCTCGGCGCCGGCATTATTGCGCAGCTGGTCACGGTCGCCGGGCTCGCTTCGGGTATGTTGCTGATGGCGGCGAGCGGCACATTCGACGCGCTTTCCCTCGCAAAGGAATACGCAATCCATCGCCAGGTCTTTGCCGATGCGATGACGCGTCATATGACCCTGGTTGGGGCATCGGTCGGGGGCGCGGCGGCGATCGGCTTCCCTCTCGGCGTCGCCATTGCCAAGCGCCCGAAACTGCAGAACCCGGTATTTGCCGTCTTGAATATCCTGCAGACGATTCCGTCGATCGCGCTCTTCGGCTTGCTGATCGTGCCGTTGTCGGCACTGGTAGCGGCAGTGCCGCGGCTCGCCGCCTACGGCATCGGCGGCATCGGGGTGACCCCGGCAATTATTGCTCTGGTCCTTTATGCGCTGCTGCCGGTCGTTCGCAGCACGTCGGTCGGGTTGACCGGTATCGACAGTGCCGCCGTCGAAGCCGGGCGCGGCATGGGGATGACCCCGGGACAGATCTTCCGAGAGATCGAACTGCCGCTCGCCCTGCCGGTGTTGTTCACCGGGCTGCGCATCGTTACCGTGCAGGCTATCGGGTTGGCCGTGGTCGCCGCGCTGATCGGCGCGGGCGGTCTCGGAACCTTTGTCTTTGAGGGTCTCGGCCAATATGCCGTCGATCTGGTTCTGCTCGGCGCTCTGCCGGCCATCTTTCTCGCGCTCGGCGCCGATTTTATGCTGCAGATCCTGACCGCCGTGCTTCGCCGACGGTTTGCGCCATGATCGAGATCGACGACGTCACGAAACATTATGGCGACCGCAGAGTCGTCGACCGGCTCTCATTGACTGTTCCGGCGGGCGATTTCTGCGTGCTGCTAGGGTCGTCCGGTTGCGGCAAATCGACCACATTGAAGATGATCAACCGGCTGATCGCGGCCGATGGCGGACAAATCCGCGTGGCCGGCGAGGACATCGCGACTGTGCCGGTCGAGCAGCTGCGGCGGCGTATTGGATATGCGATCCAGTCGATCGGCCTTTTTCCGCATTGGACGGTCGAGGACAATATCGCCACTGTCCCGCGCCTCCTCAAATGGCCGCGGGTGCGCCGCGTCGAGCGGGTCACCGAGCTCCTCGAGATGTTTCGGCTGGAGCCGGGGACTTATCTAGGGAAATACCCGCACCAGCTTTCGGGAGGCGAGCAGCAGCGGGTCGGGGTCGCCCGTGCGCTCGCCGCCGATCCCGAATTGCTGCTGATGGACGAGCCTTTCGGTGCGGTCGACCCGCTGACCCGCGACGATTTGCAGGCGGAATTATTGCGCATTCACCGGGCGATGAAAAAAACCATCGTGTTCGTCACGCATGACATCGAAGAGGCGCTGCGCCTCGCGACTCATATCGCGGTGATGCAAGAAGGCCGGATTGCCCAGCTCGGCTCGCCGATCGACATCCTCGAGCACCCGGCGAGCGAGTTCGTATCTGATTTTGTCGGACGGCAGGGCATCGGCCTCAAGCTCCTGTCGGTGCGGAAGATCGCGGACCGCATGCGCGCCGGCGAAACCGCCGAAGGCGAGCCGCTCTCTCCCGAGACATCGCTGCGCGACGCGCTCTCGGCGATGACGGCGCGCCGCACCGACCGGCTGCCGGTATCCGACGCGATGGGCCGCAAGGTCGGGGCAATCGTGCTCGCCGATCTCGTGCGGTAAGCATCAGAGGAGCGGCAGAGAATGGATCGCACGGTGCATTTTCGCTCCGACGGTTTGGCCTTGTCGCCTGCCGAATATACCCGGTTGCTGGTTCAGCTTGCCGAAGAACCTCGCATCGCCGCCGACGAATTCTCGCGGGAGGGGGTCGTCCTCGAGCTCGAGGAACGAATGGCGGCGCTCCTCGGCAAGCAGATGGCGCTGTTTCTACCGAGCGGTACGCTCGCCAACCATCTGGCGCTGCGTGTTCTCGCGACGCGCGGCCGCCGAGTTCTCGTGCAGCGCGAAAGCCATATCTATAACGACACCGGTGACTGCACGCAGGAGCTGAGCGGGCTGACCCTCATTCCCCTGGCTCCACAGCGCGCGACCTTCACCCTCGCCGAGGTCGAGGCCGAGATCGCCCGCCTTCCGGACGCCCGCGTCTCGACCCCGGTAGGCGTGATCTCGATAGAATCCCCGGTGCGCCGGCTCCAGGGCGAGGTCTTCGACTTCACCGAGATGCAGCGGATTGCCGCCTTTGCGCGGGAGCACCGGATCGGCCTCCACCTAGACGGCGCCCGCCTCTTTCTCGCCTCGGCCTATACGGGGATAACGCCGGCGAGTTACGCCGCGTTGTTTGATACCGTCTACGTGTCGCTGTATAAATACTTCAACGCCGCCGCCGGGGCCGTGCTCGCGGGTCCAACGGAGCTGATCGAGGACCTCTACCATCAGCGGCGCATGTTCGGCGGCAGCCTTCGTCAGGCCTGGCCGTATGCGGCGGTGGCATTGCATTATATCGAGGGGTTCGGCGAACGCTTCGAGCGCGCCGCAGCGGCGGCCGAGACGCTGTTTCAGGCCCTGCGCCGGCGCCCCGGCTGCGAGGTCCGGCGCCCCGCAGCGGGGACCAATGTCACGCGCCTGCGAGTCTTCGGGGCCGGTGCCGAGGGCCTGCCCGAGCGGCTGCTCGCGCGCGGCATCGCAATCCGGCCCGCCCTGCACGCCTCACCCGAGGGCGCCGAGTTCGAGCTGTTTACCAACGAGACGGTCCTGCGCCGCCCGGCGAACGAAATCGCCGAAATCTTTATCGGCGCCCTAGAGCCCCTCTCCGCCCTTAAGGCCCTTAAGGGGGGAGAGGGAGGGGCCCGCCCCCTCCCTTCCCTCCCCCCGCTTGCGGGGGAGCAAAGGGTGAGGGTGGGAAGGTGAGGTGGGTTTCGCGGAAGCTCTCTGGGATCCCCACCTCAGCCCGACCCTCCCCGCCCCCGGGGCGGAGGGGGAGCGCGCGATATTGACCCTGAGCGGGCTGCCGCTTAACTACTTGGCATGGCGCAGCTTCCGATCATTACCGCTCCCGACCCCCGGCTCAAGATCAAGGCGCGGCCGGTGCCTGCGGTCGACCACAAGATCCGGCGGCTGATGGACGACATGCTCGACACGATGTACGTGGCGATCGGCATCGGTCTCGCCGCGCCGCAGGTCGGACAATCGAGCCGGGTCATCGTCCTAGATGTCGCCCGCGAGGGTGAGAAGCCGCA
>VAZT01000105.1 GCA_005884825.1 Alphaproteobacteria bacterium | reverse complement strand
CCGGCCGAGATCTCGACTCCACGGTGTCTCATGTTCGCTTGCGTGTCGCGCGGTGGCGGCAACGCCATCCGGGTCCAACCCGGTTTCGCCGGGTGTTGCGCGCTTCCACGGAGCGGGGTCGGGTGGTGGGAAATAGGTCATCGGGGCTCGATCTCGCTCACCAGGGTTGATTTTTCGGACATCGGCACGACCTCGTAGGAACGCGCAGCTGCGCCGCTATGTACTGGCAACTCGGCGGAAAAGCTTGCTATAATAGTCTTCCGCCAGCGCTCCGAGGTCGTCGCAATGGGTTCTTTCAGCTTGATGCATTGGATTGTGGTCTTGGCCATTATCCTCATTCTGTTCGGTGCCGGGAAGCTGCCCCGGGTAATGGGCGATTTCGCAAAAGGCATCAAGGCATTCAAGGCTGGAATGAAGGACGAGGAGGAGGAAGCCGAAACGACGGCGCCGCCGGCGCAGGTGCCGCCACCCGTTGCTGCCAAAGCTTCGGTGGCTCCGACTGCCGGCGTTGTCGACCACACGCGTGAGCCCGCCAAGACCGTATAGGTCTGAATATCTTGCACGATGCGGCGGCGAACGGCCGCATCGTGCCGGTGCCTAACCATCGCATCGAAGTACTCGCGAGCCCGGGGCGCGGCCGCGGGGTGTTCGCTCGCGAACCAATCGCGCCGGGAACACTGATCGAGGCGGCGCCGGTGATTATTCTACCGGCTGCGGATTGTCCGGCGCTCGACCGCACGATCATCTACGATTACTACTTTCATTGGGACGGCGACCCCGACGGGGAAGGCCGCGGCGCGCTCGGGCTCGGTCTCGTCACGCTGTGCAACCATTCCAGCCGCCCGCCTGCCCGCGTCGATCGCAATCACGTCCGGCTCACCCTGGACCTCATCGCAATCGCTCAGATCGAACCTGGCGAGGAGGTTACGATCGACTACGGTTGCACGCTATGGTTCAAGCCGCGGGAGTAACGCTCAGGACAGGCTGAAGAACATGGTCAGTCCGACCTGTCGAAAGCGGTCAGGAAACTCGGCAGGAAAGTCTCCATTCCCTTGGCCGGCGGCGTCGGCGGCGGAACGAGGCCGGCAACGTATCCCGCTGAAGTGAACGGCGCGACAAGGTCGGGGTCACGTGACAGCACGTGAACCGGTACGGTCCATTGCTGGAGCTCGCCGCCGACAACAGCTGGCGGCTGGTGGTCGCCGAGCAGGATGACGAGCCCGTTGCCGGCCAGATGTTTGGCGAGCCAATCCCCGAGCACCGCGAAATCATATTTGAGGCTCTTCAGGTAGCCGGGCGCCAGCACCGTCCAATCGGGCGGCCGAAAGATCTCTTCCCAAGCATCGGCCGGCACGGTCGCAAAGGCCCCGGCATCACGCCAATCGGGCAGATAAGGCGGAACCGGCGAAAACGGGATGTGGCTCGAGACGAGCACGATTTGCGTGAATACCGGCATTTCGGAACCGAGCGCCTCGCGTATCTCCGCGGCGCGTTCGAGCGTGAACTGATCGGGGATCGCAAACCAGCCGAAGGAGGGGCCGTGATAGCCGAGTTCCGCGGCATAGACGTCGCGGTCGAAACCCCAAGCTCGGGCTTCCGGATCCGGCGCCTTTATGCCCGGCATGATCTCGATTGCACGCCAGCCCGCGTCCTTGAAGTAGCCGGGCAGCATCTTTCGGCCGGAACGGGACAGCTGGGAGAAGAGAACCGGGTCGTCCATGCGGACCCCACTGGCGAGGGTCGCGTGGGCCAACCAGGACCCGCCGCCGAACGTCGGCGATACGAGCCGGTTCGAGGCGATCGTGTAACCGGCTGCGCGCAGCGCCGACTCGAAATCAATGAGCGGTCCGCGCAATGCGGAGCGGAACTCCGGCGTATCGAAAACCGTCGTGCCGTAGGATTCGATATAGACCAGATAGACGTCGCGGCGCTTGAGGCCGGCAAGAGTGCTGCCCGGAGGACCCGAGGACGCGAGCGCCGCCGGTAACGGCACCCCTGCCTCGGCCTCCGCCCGCCACCCATGTTCGAAGCCCGCCGCATGCCGGAGGATGTCGGTGCCGAGGCCGGTGGCGAGCGGGCGATGCTCGGCGGGCAAGAACGATGTGACGTCGAGTGCAACCCCCAGCAAGACTGCGGCGGCGATGGCAATCCGCCGGTCGGCAAGGCTGGCCAGCACCCGGCGCCATATCCAATAGGCGCCCGCGACCGCGAACGATACGGCGGCAAACAGCAGGGCGGCCGCGACCGAGGCGCTCCACAGGCCGGCCGAGTCGCGGGCCAGGCCAAAAAGCGACGGGAGATGCTGGAGATCCCAGTAGAGGTTGAGGTCGCGCCCGAGCAACCTCGGGGTCGCCGCATCGGCGAGGTTGAGCAGGGCCGCCCCGACCACGAGCAGGGCCAGCAAGAAGGCAAAGCTGCGTTCGGCAACGAGACGCGGGCTCGCCAGAGCCGCCATTGCGATCAAAAAGAGGACGCCCGCGAGCTCAGCGGAGGGACGCCACTCTGCGGCGAGACGGTGCGTCACCGGGTTGCGCGCCGGAAGAAAAACAGCGGCGAGCAGCACTACCCCGAGGACAGCTGTCAGTATCACCCTGGACCGTGCTCGAGGTGGGGCAAGCTGCGGTGGGGCTGGTGTCATCGCGTACCTCGGGCTATGTCATCAGGAGTATGAGAGGCAATCCGGGCGCGAGGGAAATAACCGGGATGCGGCGTTTCGAGGGCACCGATACTTACGTCGCGACGCAGGATCTTCGGGTCGCGGTCAACGCCGCCATCGCTCTCGAGCGCCCGCTCCTCGTCAAAGGCGAGCCCGGGACCGGCAAAACCATCCTCGCCCATGAAATCGCGCGCGGCATCGGCAAGGACCTGATCACCTGGCATATCAAATCGACCACCAAGGCCCAGCAGGGACTCTATGAATATGACGCGGTCTCCCGGCTACGCGACGGCCAGCTAGGCGACGAGCGCGTCCACGACATCGCCAACTATATCGTGCCGGGCAAGCTCTGGGAGGCGTTCGAGGCCGCCGCGGCTCCGGTGCTTCTGATCGACGAGATCGACAAGGCGGATATCGAGTTCCCGAACGATCTGCTCCTCGAGCTCGATCGCATGGAATTCTATGTCTACGAGACGCGGCGTACCATCTCTGCCCGGCATCGCCCAATCGTCGTTATCACCTCCAACAATGAGAAGGAGCTGCCGGATGCGTTTCTCCGCCGCTGCTTCTTCCACTACATTCGCTTCCCTGACCGCACGACGATGCAGCAGATCATAGACGTGCATTTTCCAAATCTTAAGCACGAATTGCTGCGCGAGGCTTTGACCATCTTTTACGAAATCCGCGAGGTTCCGGGATTAAAGAAAAAACCCTCGACCTCCGAGCTCCTCGACTGGATCAAGCTGTTGCTGGTCGAAGACGTCCCGCCCGATGTGCTGCGTACGCGCGACCCGGCCAAGCTGATCCCGCCTCTGCACGGGGCTCTGCTTAAAAATGAACAGGACGTTCACCTATTCGAGCGCCTCGCCTTCCTACACCGCCGCGAACGCGGCTGAGGTGAACGGCCTGCTCCTCACCCTCCCATCGCTTCGCGATGGGCCCCTCCCTCTCCCGGCTCCGCGGGGAGAGGGCTGGGGTGAGGGGCATTCACAGGCTCAGGATTAGCAGTGTTTTTCTCGTTTTTCGCGGAATTGCGCGACGCCAAGGTGCCGGTCTCGCTGCGCGAGTACCTGACCTTGATGGAAGCGATGCAAAAGCGCGTCGCCGCTTTCGACATCGAGGAATTCTACTTTCTCGCGCGCACTTCGCTCGTTAAAGACGAGCGGCATCTCGATCGCTTCGATCGGGTGTTCGGGCATTGCTTCAAGGGCATCGAGACCCTGGCGGACCCGAAGGCCGAGCTCCCCGAGGCGTGGTTGAAGAAGCTTGCCGAGCGGTTTCTGACCGAGGAGGAGAAAAAGCAGATCGAGGCGCTCGGCGGCTGGGAAAAATTGATGGAGGCATTGCGGCAGCGGCTGGCCGAGCAAAGGGCGCGGCACCAGGGCGGCAGCAAATGGATCGGCACCGCCGGCACCTCGCCGTTCGGCGCTCACGGCTATAACCCGGAGGGGGTGCGTATCGGCCAGGAGGAGGGCCGCAACCGCAGCGCGGTCAAAGTGTGGGACCGGCGCGAATTCCGCAATCTCGACGACACCGTCGAACTCGGCACCCGCAACGTCAAGCTGGCGTTACGCCGGTTGCGGCAATTTGCCCGGGAGGGCGCGGCCGAAGAGCTCGACCTCGACGGCACGGTAAAATCGACGGCGCACAACGCCGGCTGGCTCGACCTGAAGCTGGTGCCGGAGCGCCACAATACCGTCAAGCTGCTGCTGTTCATTGATGTCGGCGGATCAATGGAGGATCATGTCCGCGTCTGTGAGGAGCTGTTCTCGGCCGCGCGCTCCGAGTTCAAGCACCTGATCCACTTCTACTTCCACAATTGCATCTATGATTCGGTGTGGCGCGATTCCCGCCGTCGCCAGATCGAGCAGACGCCGGTCGTCGAGCTGATTCGCACCTACGACCCCAGCTATCGCGTCGTCCTCGTCGGCGACGCCAGCATGAGCCCCTATGAGATCGAAAAGGAAGGCGGCAGCGTCGAGCGGTGGAACGACGAGCCCGGTGAAACCTGGCTGCGCCGCCTGCTCGACGCCTATCCGAAGGCGGTATGGCTCAACCCCGTGCCGCAGAAATACTGGACCGGCACCGCCAGTATCGGGATGATCCGGCAGATCGTCGCGGACCGGATGTTCCCGCTGACCCTCGACGGGCTCGACCGCGCGATGCGGCGCCTCACCCGCTGAGGGTGCCTCCTATGCGGCCTGCTTTTCCTCTTTTGGCCGGACATAGGCGATTGCTGCGTGGGCCGCGCAATACGGCTTGCCGGGCAATGGTTGGCCGCCGCAGAAATGGAAATGAGGATCGTCCGGGTGACCGTGCGGCCACAGGCAGCCCGGCCCGCTGAATTCGAAGAAGTTCCGTTGCGGCACGAATTTTGGTCCGGTCTCACGCCGGCTCATTCCGTTGCGGTGCAGCCTGCCGATGATCGTATTTTTTGTCAGACCCATGCGGCGGCCGATCTCGGAGGTCGGCAACCCCTCCTCGAACAGGTGATTCAACATCTCGACGCGCTCGGGCGTCCAGGTCATTTCCATTGATTTCCCCCGTATGCAGTGGACCCCCCAGTCCACCCCCACAAAATACGGTACTAGGCTTGTGGCCTGCTGGCAAGAGATATCTATATCTGGGTCAAGAAATATCTCCGTCACGGCGATAGCTCACCACTTTCGAAAAATATGCCGGAATCCGCTCACCAGGAGTGAACCCAGGGCTCCACAACAGATCGAGGTCCGCGCGAAGGTAACTTTCGTAATAGGGCTCGTGAAAGGCGATGGGAAAGAGCTCGAGCGTGCTGTCGTAATCGGGTTCGTCCCCGGTTTGCAGCGAATCCACGAAGATCAGCGTGCCGCCGGGCCGCAGCACCCGCCGGATCTCGGCTACGGCCGCGCGGCGGATGCGCGGCGGCAATTCGTGAAACAGGTAGATGCAGGTGACGACGTCGAATTCGGCATCGGCAAAGGGCATCGCCTCGGCCATGCCCTCGACAAACCGGGCACGCGACCACGGCGCGAGCTCGCGCCGGGCAACGGACAGGTAATATGGCGACAAATCGAGACCGGTGACATGGAGGCGCGGGTAATTCGCCTTTACCTCCCGGAGAAATCGCCCGGTTCCGCAGGCGACGTCGAGCAACCGTGCGCCTCGCCCGACGACCGAGTTCCTGGGGACGGAGTTTCCGGCGAGAGCGCGCTTCAGCGGGACGAGCGCTTGGCGCCGCATCGCTGCTGCGCCGCCGCCGAACAGCACCTCGACCTGATGATCGTAGCGTGCTGCGGAAGCATCGCTCAGATATCCATCAGTCTGAAAATGGAATTTCTGCAGATAATAGGGTGGATATCGACCAGGCGGCGCCTCCGCCAGAACGCGCTCCTCACGTCCGCCATGCCTCCTCTGTTCGACCGCACTCAGATCGGCGAAGAAATCCAGTGCGCGGCGGATCTCCTCCAGCGGCTTGCCGAGCCCGTCGGCCGGGGGCGCATAGTAGCCGGCCTCGATGTTGCGCCAGTCCTGCTCCACCAGCGCGCGCAAATCCGCGAGGAGACGTTGCCGGTCCGGCATTGGACGTTCGCGGAGCGCTTCCGGCAATCGCACCGGACGACCCATTCGGGCAGCCAGCAGTTTTTGACCGAAGAACCAGCCGATACGTGCGGTCTGCGCCGCGTTGAACGCCATCCTGTCCAGTCGGGATATCATAGCGAACGAGGAGTTAACGCTGAGGTGCTGCTTTGCAAGGGGACCGAGCGAGCGATGTTGCCCCGCATTAGGGTGCTGATATTATCGACAGTCGAACGGAGGCATAGATCGACCGAGATGCCGCTGGGTGATCATTGCAGATCGCTGGCCGGAAATTGTGAAGATGGCCATGGTTGGAGCGCATCGCCGGCCGCGGGAAGGCGCGATGTCGGACGATAACCCTTTTCGCGGCCCGTCAGTCCGCGGGATCCCCGAGGGCGACAACCGCGAGCGCATGATCTGCGCCGAATGCGGATATATCCTCTACGACAATCCGAAGATCGTCGTGGGCTCGGTCGCCCGCTGGGACGACCGCATTCTGCTGGTGCGCCGTTCAATCGAACCACGCTATGGCTATTGGACTTTGCCCGCCGGTTATCTCGAACTCAATGAGGCGGCCAGCGCGGGGGCCGAACGCGAGGCCTGGGAGGAAGCCCGCGCGCGGATCGAGATCGAGGGTTTGCTGGCAATTTACGACATTCCGCGGATCAGCCAGGTGCAGCTGATCTACCGCGCCCGGCTTCTCGACGACGCCATCCAGGCAGGCTTGGAAAGCCTCGAGGTCAAGTTGTTCAAATGGGAAGAAATCCCGTGGAACGAACTCGCATTCCCGTCCATCGGCTGGGCGCTCCAGCACGATCGCGAGGCTCGCGCGACACGAGACTTCACCGCCCGGATAAATCCGCCAGGCTCCTGACGGTTCATAGACGGAATCCCCGGGCATAACGACCCCGTCTCGTTGCCCGTCCGCGCCGGCAGACCTGAAATTCCATCACTCGCATTTGCTTCAGCCAATGGCCCGTAGGGGGTGGTTTCACGTCCGGACGGAGCGCATCTACCAAGCAGTCATGATCATCTTCCCGAGACTCTAGTGCTCAGATTCATACGGTTCATTCACCGCGATGCGCCGGTTCTCGTCTTCCCGGAGGGCCTGGACCCATGTGTGGCATGGGCACCGGCCTTCGCCGGTGTGGCAGAAACTTTGATTTCAGCCTTGGTCTGCTCTTATCGAGTGAATCTTCAGGATGGATCTGAACACTGAAACGGCGATGGTGAGCACTATCGAAGCCAAAAAGGCGACGCTCGTCCACAAGGCGGCAGCTCTTGCCTGTCAGCTGTTCGACCCGGCAGATCAGGTCATTGCCAAAAAATTCATTGCGCAATTTTACGAGCACGTTCCGCCGGCGGATGTTGGTGAACGCACGCCCCGCAACCTCTACGGCGCCGCCCTCTCATTGTGGCGCTTTGCGGAGCGTCGGCACCCCGGTCAGACCAAAATCCGGGTGTACAACCCGGACCCGGCGGCGGATGCGGACGGATGGTCGTCGCCGCACACGATCGTCGAGATCGTCAACGACGACATGCCTTTCCTCGTCGACTCGGTTACCGGAGCGATCAATGCCAGCAGCCGCGTCGTCCATCTGATCATTCATCCGATCTTGACAGTAGCCCGCGGCCCGGACGGGCGGCTGTGCGACATTCTCGAGCCGGGCGCTGCTGGGACGCGCGAATCCTGGATGCAAATCGAGATCACATCCGAAGCCGATCCGGCGGACCTCGCCCGGTTGACCCAAACATTGTCGGATGTCCTCGCCGACGTGCGCGCCGCGGTGGCCGACTGGCAGCCGATGCGGCAGGTCTTGCGCAAGGCCGCAGCCGAATTGTCGGCGCAGCCACCGCCGGTTCCGGGCGCCGAACTCTCCGAAGCTCAGGATTTCCTGAAGTGGCTCGATGACGACAACTTCACCTTTCTCGGCTACCGCGAATACTTTTTCAATGGGGCGGTCAAACCTACACACGGGCCGCTTGGAATTCTGCGCGACGAGGCGCACTCCGTCTTCGGGGGTCTGAGGGACCTCTCCTCGTTACCTTCCGACGTTCAAGATTTCGTCCGCCGCCGCGAACTCCTGGTCATCACCAAATCGAATAGCCGAGCGACAGTCCACCGAACCGCGCACATGGACGCTATCGGAATACGGCGGTTTGGTGCAAATGGCGAGGTCACTGGCGTTCGCGTTTTCCTCGGCCTCTTCACGTCCCTTGCCTACAGCCGGAGTTGCCGCTCGATTCCGCTTCTGCGGCTCAAGGTCCGCAGGATCGTCGAGCGTTCCGGAGTGTCGCCGGCGAGTCATGACGGCAAGGCTCTGTTCCACATCCTCGACACGTTTCCCCGTGACGAGCTGTTCCAGGCCGACGAGGGCCAGCTGTTCGACACGGTAACCGGCATCCTCAACCTGCAAGAGCGGCAGCGCATTGCCGTATTTGTACGCCGCGACCCGCTGGAGCGGTTCGTTTCTTGCTTCGTCTATGTGCCGCGCGAGCGCTACGACAGCCAATTACGCACCCGCTTCGGGGGAATCCTTGAAGAGGCGTTTGCCGGGCAGATCTCGGCCTTTCACACTCATCTCGACGAATCGGCGCTGGCGCGCATCCACTTCATCATTCGCACGACCCGCGGTGCAGTCCCGCGGGTCGACACTGCAGCGCTAGAAGAGCGGCTCGCCGAAGCGGGCCGCAGTTGGATGGACCGGCTACACCAGGCGGCCGCGACGGCTTTCGGCGATGAGGAGGCGCGTGCCCTGCTGCGCCGCTTTCAGACCTTCCCGATCGCCTATCAGGTACGCACAGAGGCTACCCAAGCAGTTGCGGATCTGCGGCGGATCGAGGCTGTATCGGCAGGCTCGCCGCTCGAAGTCTCGCTCCATCCCGCCCCCGATGCTCGGCTGCCCGGGTTGCGGCTGTATCGGGCGAAGGAGCCGGTCGCCCTCTCCGACGTTCTGCCGATGCTCGAGAATCTCGGGCTGCGCGTGGTGGCCGAAGAACCGTTCCAGATCGACAGCACCGACGGCACGGCAGTGTGGATCCATGAGTTTCAGCTGTCCGGGATCGCTTTGCTGACCTCGGTCTCTCCGGCAATCAGGGCGCGCTTTGAAGAGGCGCTCGTCGAAGTGTGGACGGGGCGGGTCGAGAATGACGGGTTCAACCGTCTCGTCCTGGCGGCCGGCTTGTCGGCTCGGCAGGTGACGGTACTGCGGCTCTACGCGAAATTCTTGCGGCAGGCGGGAACCACCTTCAGCCAAGCCTACATGGAAGACGCGCTGGGCGGTCACCCGGAGATCGCGCGCCGGCTCGTTCAATTGTTCGAGACGCGTTTCGATCCCCAACGTACCGGAGCCTCGCTCTCAGCCGTCGCCGAGATCCAGGCGATCGATCATGCGCTCGACGCGGTCCGCAGCCTGGACGAGGACCGCATCCTGCGCACGTTTCTGACTCTCATTCTCAGGACCGTGCGCACGAACTATTTCCAACAAACGCCGTCTGGCGAAGCAAAGCCCTATCTGGCCGTCAAGCTCGCCAGCAGCGAAATCGATCTGCTGCCTCGGCCGCGGCCGCTTTTTGAGATCTATGTCTACAGTCCGCGGGTCGAGGCCGTGCACATGCGCGCCGGCAAGGTCGCCCGCGGCGGCATCCGCTGGTCCGATCGAAAAGAGGATTTCCGCACCGAGATCCTCGGCCTGATGAAGGCGCAGACGGTGAAAAATGCGGTGATCGTCCCAGTCGGTTCGAAAGGCGGCTTCGTGGTCAAGCAACCGCCCGAATCACGCGAGAAGCTGGGGGCCGAGGGGGTCGAATGTTACAAGACGCTGGTCCGCGGCCTGCTCGACCTGACGGACAACATCGTCTCGGAGGGGCCGGGACGACATCGCGTCGTTCCGCCGCCGCAGGTCGTCCGGCACGACGACGACGACCCCTACCTGGTGGTTGCGGCGGACAAGGGCACCGCCACCTTCTCCGATTTTGCCAATGCCATATCCGAAGAGTATGGGTTCTGGCTCGGCGACGCTTTTGCCTCGGGCGGGTCGGCCGGCTACGACCACAAAGAGATGGGCATCACCGCCCGCGGCGCCTGGGAGCTCGTCAAGCGCCATTTCCGAGAGCTCGGGCGCAATATCGAGAGCAGCGAGATCACCGTCGTCGGCGTCGGCGACATGTCGGGCGACGTGTTCGGCAACGGCATGCTGATGTCGCGACACTTGAGGCTGCGCGCCGCCTTCGATCACCGGCATGTCTTTGTCGACCCCGACCCCGATGTCGAGCGTAGCTTCGCAGAGCGGCAACGTCTGTTCCGGTTGCCGCGGTCGAGCTGGGCCGACTATGACCGCGCGGTGATTTCGCCGGGCGGCGGCGTTTTCGAGCGCAGCGCCAAATCCATCCCAATCGGCCCCGAGATGAAGCGCAGCTTCGAGATCGAGGCGGACCATCTCACGCCGGCCGAGCTGATCCGCAAATTGTTGACCGCGCCCGTCGATCTGTTGTGGTTCGGCGGTATCGGAACTTACGTCAAG
>VAZT01000470.1 GCA_005884825.1 Alphaproteobacteria bacterium | reverse complement strand
GTGAAGGCCATCTGGGCGGCACGGCTGACCGAGGTCGGCGCGCTGTCGGCGCCCGGCGCCTTGGCGCCGATGTTGAGGACGCTGATGATGCGGCCCCATTTGCGCTGCTTCATCTGCGGGAAAATGAGCCGGCAGAAGCGGATCTGCGCGAACAGTTTGAGGTCCAAATCGGCCTGCCACATCTCATCGGTGATCGTCTCCGACGGCCCGCGCGTCGATTGCCCGGCATTGTTGACGAAGATGTCGATCTTGCCGAACTCGGAGATGATCTGGTCGTAGGTCCTGCGGATGTCGGCCGCCTTCGACACGTCGCAGCTGATCGCGGCGACCTTGCGGCCTGGCGCGCCCCCCTGGATCCTGGCCTTGGCCTCGTTGAGGGTTCCCTGGTCGCGAGCCAGGATCGCGACGTCGGCGCCAGATCTGGCGTATTCCTCGGCGATTGCCAAGCCGAGCCCCTTGCTGCCGCCGGTGACGACCGCGGTCCTGCCGTCCAAGCGAATTTCCATCTCGCTACTCCTCATCCGAAATTTGAATCATTTGGCCGTCAGCGCATCGATCTCTTGCATCTCCTGCGGCGTCAAGGCCCATGCGGCGGCGCGGACATTCTGCTCGACCTGCTCTGGCTTCGTCGCGCCGGCGATGACGCTGGCGACGGCCGGGCGGCGCAGCAGCCAGCTGAAGGCCAGTTCCAATAGCGTATGGCCGCGCTGGGCGGCAAACCCGGCGAGCCGCTCGACAATTGTCCAGTTCTCATCAGTAAAATTGCGATCCGCTGCTCTCGACATTGTCGCCAGACGGGTGCCGGCAGGTGGTGGCACCCCGCGCCGGTACTTGCCGGTCAGCAGGCCATCAGCCAGCGGGCGGAATGGGATCAGACCGAGACCGTAGGCTTCGAGTACCGGCATCATCTCACGGTCGAGATCGCGCGCCAGGAGGCTGTACTCCTCTTGGCACGAGATAAAATGGTGCAGGCCGAGATGCTTCGAGGTCCACTGCGCCTCGACGACCTGCCAGGCCGGCAGGGTCGAGCAGCCGATGTAACGGACCTTGCCCTGGCGCACGAGATCGTCGAGCGCCCGCAATGTCTCTTCGATCGGGGTCAGCGGATCGGGCTGGTGCTGCTGGTAGAGGTCGATCCAGTCGGTCCTGAGGCGGCGAAGGCTCGCCTCGACCTCGGCCATGATGTAGCGCCGCGACGCGCCCTGCAGATGGCCGGCGGCATCCATCGGCCGTGCGAATTTGGTCGCCAGCACGATGTCCTTGCGACGCTCGCCGAGGATCTGGCCGAGGCACGCCTCGGAGCTGCCGCGAGGATCGCCATAGGTGTCGGCTTCGTCAAAAAAGGTGATGCCGAGGTCGAGCGCCTTGTGAAGGACCCTCTTCGTCGCCTCGAAATCGACGCGGCCGCCGAAATTATTGCAGCCGAGCCCCACCACCGACACAAGAAGGCCGGATCGGCCGAGACTACGCTGTTCCACCAATCGTCCTCTGAGACAGGTCCGATGCAAGCGGGCGACAGTACAAGGGCTTCGCTCACGATACCACTATCAGCAATACAGCTGGCTTCGCTTCCGCTGAGGAGTCGTATAAGCTTCTGGTCGGACATGAGCGAGAATTGGCGCCAAAGGATCGTAATCGATCCAGCGATCCATCACGGCGAACCGTGCATCAAGGGCACGCGCGTGCCGGTGAGTGTGATCGTGGGAAGCATCGCGGACGGCGACACGTCGGAGCAGATCTTGGAAGCTTGGCCGCAGCTGACCAGCGAGGATGTGAAGGCAGCCTTAAAATTTGCCGCCGAAGCTGTGAACAACACGGACTTCATTCCTCTTTATGTCGATGGGAGCCGCTAATCGCCCGCGTCAAGCTGGACGAGGATCTACCGCGACAGGTCGCCGACCTTTTTATTGCTCGGGGCCACGATACCGCGACCGTGGTGGAACAAGGCTGGCAGGGAACGCCCGATAATACCTCTGGTCATTTATCCAAGGCGAGCGTCGTTGGACCGTTACCGCGGACAAGGGGTTCGCAGATCTGCGCAGATATCCCCCCGAACTCACTGCGGCGTGATTTTGCTGCGGGTGCCGGAAGAGAGTCGGCGCGCCTACCTGGAACTCACTGCCCTTACGCTCGATCGGGTAGATCTTGATGGGCTCAGCGGCGCCGTCGTAGTCGTAACGGGTCATAGCGTTCGAATCCGCCGCGCTCCCTAATTAAGTCCTGTTCCGGGAACGGCGTTACGCCACCTGCCGCACCGGCGGCACCTCGTTTGGGATGATCAGGTTGCATCCGGTGGTCGCCCGCACTTCCTCGACCGTTACGCCGCGGGCGATTTCGCGCAGCGCCATGCCTTCCGGGGTGATCTCGAACAGCCCGAAATTGGTGGCGACCAGATTGACGACGCCGCGGGCGGTGGCGGGGATCGCGCAGCGCTCGACCAGGCGCGGCTTGCCGTCCCGCGTCTGGTGTTCCATCGCGACAAAGACATGTTTGGCGCAGGAGGCCAGATCCATTGCGCCGCCAATGCCGCCGCCCTGCTGGCCCGCCATCTTCCAGTTCGCAAAGTCGCCGTTCTCGGCGACCTCGTAGGCGCCGAGAACGGTCACGTCGATGCGCCCGCTGCGGATCAGCGCGAAGGAATCGGCGTGGTGCACGATCGCCGCGCCCGGCTGCAATGTGACGTGCTGGCCGCCGGCATTGACGAGGTGCAGGTCCTCCTTGCCCGGCGCAGCGAGCGGGCCGTAGCCGATTACCCCGTTCTCGGAATGGAAGATGATCTGCTTGTCGCCGAAATCGAAATTCGAGCACAGCGTCGGAATTCCGATCCCGAGATTGACGATCCAGCCGTCGCCGAATTCCATTGCCAGCCGGTCGCACATCTGCTGCCGGGTC
>VAZT01000469.1 GCA_005884825.1 Alphaproteobacteria bacterium | reverse complement strand
TGCGCATCACCAGGCTCCAGCGCATATTCCTTGACGAGGCGCACCTTGCCGGGCTTGTCCTCGGAGGCGGGCTCCAGCATGGACCAGTCGCTCATGATCGTCCTGCCGCGCGCCTGGCCATAGATTGCCCAGGTCGGACCGTGGTCGTGCGGCATGCTCTCCCGCGCGCCATGGTTGACGTGGCCGAGAATGCAAAACCCGAGCTCCGGATCCTCGTACAGGATCTTCCGCTCCGGCACGCCGTCATGGAGATGAGTGGCGACAAAATCCTCGTCCTTCAGCACATCTTGGACAAGCGCGCACACCTTCCTGCGGCCCTCCACCCCCGGATCCGCCGCAAGAATGCGGTGACATTCACTGGAAAACCGTTCGAGAGTGTACCCCATCAAATCACCTCCTCGGTCTGAACCGGCCGGCCGACAACGTATCTCGGCAGATATTCCGGGCACAAGAATCGCTTTGCGCTAGCGCCTATGAGCAGCAAGGCGTCCGGTCCCTTCGATTACCAGGTCCCAATCGTCGACCTCGCGATTGACCGGCGCCACCATGATGTGCTGGACCCCGATCGCCTCGTAAGCGGCGACCCGCGCCCGCAGTTCGCCCTCGTCCTTGCCGTTCCAGTGCGTTCGCATCGAGATCGTGAACTCCGGCTCGGGCCGGTCACGGCGCAGTCGGGCCACGATCGGTGCGGCCTCCTTCGGCGTCAGCTGGCTGCCGTGCCAGCCGTCGCCGATCCGCACCGTGCGCCGGTACGCCGCTTCCGAGCGCGCCCCGAACCAGATCGGGATCGGCCGCACCGGCAATGGCAGCATTGTCATTTCAGTAATCTCGGCCGGGATGTATTTGCTGCGAAACGTTACCGGGTCCTGGGTCCACACCGCCCGCATCATCGCAATGCCTTCGTCGGTGCGCCGCCCGCGTTCGTGGAACGGCGAGCCCAAAGCGGCGAACTCGGCCTCCAGCCAGCCGACCCCGGCGCCGAGGATCAGCCGCCCCTCCGAGAAATTCTGCAGTGTCGCCAATTCCTTGGCGAGCGGCAGCGGATGGCGCATCGGCAACACCAGGACGCTGGTCCCGAGCCGCACCCGCTTGGTCACGGCGGCGGCCCAGGTCAAACTCAGCACCGGGTCATAGAATAATGGCGAACGCGGGAAGGTGGCGCGCGGCACGATGATGTGCTCGCTGACCCAGACATCGTCGAGGCCGAGATCCTCGGCCTGCATCGCCGCACGGCGGATTCTCTCCGGCGTCGCCTGCTCGCCGGCGTGAGGTAGATGAATCCCGAGTTGCATTGGCCGTTCTCCCGTGCTCGTCTCCCGTCAGAGAATAGCGGAGCCGAAAGGGGGGAGCCATGCGGTTCACGGACAAGGTCGCGGTCATCACCGCTTTCGCCAACGGCATCGGCCGGGCGACCGCCGAGATCATGGCGCGGCAGGGCGCCGTCGTTGTCGGCATCGACAACCACTCTGACCGCCTCGAGACAGCCGTCGCAGCATTGCGCGGCGCCGGCGGGCGAGCGTACGGGCGGCTATGCGATGCCCTCGACGAGCAGCAGGTGGAAGCAACAGTGGCGTCGGTCGAGAAGGAATTCGGCGTCGTCGACATCCTTGTCAATGCGGTCGGCGGGAGCACGATCATCGCGAATTCCGGCGCCCCCGTCGACGAGCTGACTTTCGAGGAATGGCAGCGGCTGATCGCCTTCAATCTCAACGGCACCTTTCTGTTCACTCATGCCGTCGTGCCGAGCATGAAGCGGCGGCGGCACGGCAAAATCGTCAACCTCGCCTCGATCGCCGGGCGCGGTTTGAGCCCGACGAGCAGCAGCGCCTATGCCGCAGCGAAAGGCGGCATCATCGCCTTCACCCGCAAGCTGGCGTTCGAACTGGGGCCCTACGGCGTCACGATCAACGCGATCGCCCCGAGCCTTACGCTGACCGAACGCATTCGCCCGCATTGGGACAACCGCTCGCAAGAGGCGCAGGCAGCCGAGATCGCCCGCACCCCGTTGCGCCGTGTGGCAGAGGCCGCCGACCAGGCCAAGGTCATCTGCTTTCTCGCCTCGAGCGACGCCGATTTCGTGACGGGCGTCACGATCGACGTGACCGGCGGGAATTGAGGACCATAGAAATTTGCCCTAAGAGACGCCTCACTTTACCCTCTCCCCCCGCCGGCCGGAGGGAGAGGGCAGGGTGAGGGGAGCCGGACGCGCAAGACGGTGGCGCCGCCCACCTCACCCTCCCGGCGCTGCCGCGTCGGGCGCTCCCTCTCCCCCCTGAAGGGCGGAGAGGGGCTTTGTCCGGGACAGCCTCGCTCTCTCGCCCGCATTGAGAAATAGAAAGGAGACTGCACAATGACGACTTTCGTTCTGATCCACGGCTCTTACCAAGGCGGCTGGATTTGGCAGCCGGTGGCAAACCGCTTGCGGGCCGCTGGGCACGCGGTCTATGCGCCGAGCCTCGACGGTTGCGCCGAGCGCAAGCATTCACTGCGCCCCGGGATCACGACCGAAACCCATGCGGCCGAAATTGCCGATCTCCTGTTCTACGAGGACCTGCGCGACGTCGTGATGGTCGGCACCAGCTCGGGCGGCATGGTCCTGTGCCGCGCCGCCGAGATGGGGCGCGATCGGATCTCGCGCCTGTTCTTTGTCGATGCGCTGGCGTTGCTGGATGGCGAGCGGATCCGCGACATCGTCCGGCGCTCGACGGCGGTGCCGAGCGGCCTCGCCGCCGGCCCCTCGCGTGAGGATGCGGAAAATCGGCTCTTCGCCGACCTCGAACCGCAAACGCGCGCTTGGGCGCTGGACCGCTATACCCTGCATCCGATCGCGATTTACGAGAACCCCGTCAAGCTCGACAGCTTTTGGAACCAGCAATGGCCGGCTGGCGTGATTTGGTGCCGCCGCGCGGTCAATCCGGGCGAGGCGCACCAGCGCCGTACCGCCGAAAAGCTCAATGCTCAATGGCACGAACTCGACACCGGCCACTACCCGATGCTGAGCATGCCCGACGAGCTTACAGCGCTGTTGACCGCCAAAGGCTAGCCTGCGTTCAGAGTATGGCTCTCCCCGCCATGAGGCCCAGCACGAGAAAGATCACGCAGATCACGATGAAGATAAAGAACAGGATCTTTGCGATTCCCGCGGCTGCAGCCGCGATCCCGGTGAACCCGAAGAGCGCGGCGATGATCGAGATGATGAAGAAGAACAGTGCCCATTTGAGCATGTCGGTGGTCCCGGAAAGTCGCTGCTGAAGGGCTAATGTCCAGCCGGGCTTCGTCGTTCCAACGGGTACGCATCGGTCTCTTCCACTTCGCGGGCGCGC
>VAZT01000104.1 GCA_005884825.1 Alphaproteobacteria bacterium | reverse complement strand
CGTAAACGAGATCATCGCCTCGGCCCAAGGGAAGCGCTCCCAGGGAAACGCCATCGGGGGTAGGGTCAGGACGGCGGCCTCCGACCAGTTCCGGCGTTCAACCGCATAGCGCGCCGGCATTGCCGCGATGGCATAGGCCATCGGGAGGTTCGGCACATTGGCTCGTCCAAATGTCAGCAGCTCGTCGACGATGCGCTTCGCGTCGCGGTCCTGCCCCATCTGCAAATAGGCGTATTCCATATAGTCCATCGAGTGGACGGCCTCGCCATTGAAGGCGTCGGGGCCGAGCTCCTCCCTGACATAGGCGAGGCCGGCAGCGGTCGCCGCTCGGTTGGCGTCGATCGACTGCCGCCACATTCCCAGACGCGTGAAGATATGGGACGGCATGTGCAGCGCATGCGGCACCGCCGGCGCGATGTCGGCATAGCACAGCGCCGCCGTCAGTCCGTCTTCGGCCATCTCCGCCGAGTCGTTGGCGTGGATCAGGTAGTGCGCGACCCCCGGATGATTAGGCAATTCCGCCCGCACCTTTTCGAGGATCGCGCGCGCCTTCTTCTGATTGGCGTAGGTCTTGTCGGTAGGTGGCGCCGTCGCGACCAGCGCGAGGGAGTAGAACACTCCGCCTTCCCGATCATCGGGATACCGCAAATGCACCTGCTCCATCGCTTTCTCATAAGCGACCGCCCGCGTCCGATGATCGATCTTGTCGTTGTCACGGTAGAACGTGGCGATCGCCGCGATGTAATCGCTCTCGCGATCGGTCTTCTGCTTCGCGGCCACCGCCTTCTCGACCGCCGCCGACCCCGCCTTCAGCGCCGCCGGATTGGGCGGGTACCACAGCGGGTACCAGTGGCTCATCGCGATGCCCCAATAGCCCATAGCGCAATCAGGCTCGACCTCGGTGACGGCGGTAAAGGCCTTGACCGCCTCCTCGTACCAGAAGGAGTGCAAGATCCAGACGGCCTGGTTGAACTTCTTCTGGGCGGGCGCGCCGCAGGAAATCGGAAACTCGACCTCGCTGCTCCTGGCCGCGGCGGGCGCCTTGTCGCCAGTTTCCGCAACGGCGCTTGCCACACCGGCAACACCAACGAGGCCCGCCAAAAAGATCGCGGCGGCGATTCGAGACGACTTCATTGGCCTCTCCCCTTGCAGAAGTTCTGCGGTCTGGATCTACCGCAGTCGATCACTATTTTTCTGATGCTATTTTTTCTGATGCTATAAAATTTTGCCTGAGCCGTCAATTGTCCAGCCGGTTTTCCAACAGTCTTGCGTTTTCAGGATTAAATATGGTAACCTAAGGTCGTAACGAATGCATTAAAGACAGTTGAAACGAGCATCCAATGAGCAGCAGTACAGCGAACAACAGCCAGGTAACAGCCAGCATCGCCGCTGTTCTCACCCACTCGGCGCCGCAAGACTGCCAGGATTTCGGCGGCAGATAGATGGCGGCTCGCTGATATTTCACTGCAGATAACAGCAAAAACAGCCAGCACGGCTCGTTGTGACGAGCCGGTTCGGTCGCCACGCGGCGAGGTAACTCGGCTATGGAACCCTCGCTTGACATCGCTCATTTGGAATAGCTACTGTGAAACTATGAAAAACCTCACAGTATCACTCGATGACGACACCTATCGGCGCGCCCGCATGATAGCCGCCCAGCGGGACACGTCCGTCTCCGCGCTGGTAAAGAAATTCTTGCTGGATCTTGCCTCAGGCGAAAGTGAAACCGAGCGGCTGAAGCGCCAAGAATGCGAATTGCGCGAGCGCATCACCGACTTCGACGGGTCCGACCGGCTTCCCCGCGACGATGTTCACCGCCGCGGCGCCTGAGTAAAACGCCGCATTTCCTCGACACGAATATCTTGCTCTACTCGATCAGCCGGAACCCGGCTGACGCCCTCAAGCGGGAGCGAGCCATCGCTCTGCTGGGTCGAGAGGATGGCGCGTTATCGGTACAGGTGCTGCAGGAATTCTATGTCCAGGCGACCCGGGCCACGCGGCCCCGCCCGTTGCCTCATGAGACCGCCGTGGGACTTCTTACCGCATGGACCCGGTTTAAGGTCCAGGAGATCACTCTCTCGTTGCTGACCAGCGCACTTGAAATCAAAGCGGCGCACGGGTTTTCCTACTGGGACAGCGCGATCATCGCGGCGGCTCGCGCCCTTGGATGCCGCGAACTCTATTCAGAAGACATGAGCCACGGTCAGGAGGTCGAGCGGGTTGTCATCGTAAACCCGTTTCGCTAACGGCGGGCATTCGGAGGATTTAGCATGGGTGAGTTTGCGTTGGGGCAGGCGGTGCCGCGGTTCGAGGATCCGCGGTTGTTGCGTGGCGGCGGCCGCTACGTCGACGACATGGTGTTGCCGCGCATGGCGTTCGGGTATGTGCTGCGCTCACCCCACGCACATGCCCGGATCCGCTCGATCGACACCACCGCCGCGAAAGCCACCCCCGGGGTGCTCGCCGTCGTAACGGGTGCGGATTGGCAAGCCTCGGGTTGGGGCGACCTGCCGTCCGCCTCGGGGAACATGCGGCGTGACGGTTCGCCCGCCTATCGGCCGCGCTTTCCGGCATTGGTCAAGGATCGCGTCCGCTGGGTCGGCGACTATGTCGCTTTTGTGGTCGCCGAGACGCGCCACCAGGCGGCGGATGCGGCGGAGCTGATCGAGGTCGACTACGAGCCGCTGCCGGCGGTCGTCTCGACCGAAGATGCGGTAAAACCCGGCACGCCGTTGGTCTGGGACGAGTGCCCAGACAACATTTGCTTTGTCTATCTCGAGGGCGACAAGGTGGCGACCGACGCCGCCTTCGCAGGTGCCGCGCACATCGTTCGGCGCAAATTCGTCATCAACCGGGTGACCGCCGCGACGATGGAGCCGCGCGGCGCGATCGGCGACTACAACACCGCCGACGGCCATTACACGATCTACACGACCCTGCAGCGCGTCCACGGCTATCGCGCCGAGCTGGCAAACATTCTGAAGGCGCCGGAAAGCCGAGTGCGTGTCGTCGCCGGCGATATCGGCGGCAGCTTTGGTATGAAGTCGGCGATCTACAACGAGGTGGCGCTGGTGTTGCTCGCCTCGAAGCTCACCGGACGCCCGGTCAAATGGACGAGCACCCGGTCGGAGGCTTTTCTCGGCGACGCCCAGGCCCGCGACAACGTCACCGAGGCCGAGCTGGCGCTCGACCGCGACGGCCATTTTCTCGGCCTCAGGGTCAAAACGATCGCCGCCGTTGGCGCCTACCCGCAGGCCGGCTCGAACGCGTTCGTCAACAATCTCGGGACCTTGGCGGGGGTTTACCGCACTCCCGCCGTGCACGCCGACGTGACCGCAGTCTACACTCATACCAACCCGATGCGGGCCTATCGCGGCAACGGGCGACCCGAGGCGGGTTATGTCATCGAGCGGATGGTCGACGAGGCCGCTGCCGAGCTCGGCATCGACCCCATTGAATTGCGCCGACGGAACACGATCCCACCGGAGGCGATGCCGTTCAAATCGGGCCTGACCTTTACCTATGATTGCGGCGAGTTCGAGAAGTGCCTCGACATGGCGCTCGATCTCGCCGACGCCGCCGATTTCGAGAGACGCCGGGCGGAGGCACGCCGGCGCGGGAAGTTGCGCGGCATCGGCCTTGCCAACACGATCGAGCGCGCCGCGGCGGGTGGCTTCGAGGCGGCCGAGATCCGATTCGACCGCAGCGGCACCGTAACCCTTGTCTCAGGCTCGGTCACCCAGGGCCAGGGTCACGAGACCGTCTACAAGCAGCTCTTGTGCGATCGGCTGGGCATCCACCCCGATCAGGTCCATTACGTGCAAGGCGACACCGAGAAGGTGGCGATCGGCGAAGGCACCGGCGGCTCGCGTTCGGCCTCGCTCGGCGGCTCGGCAGTTCATCTCGCGACCGAGAAGATCGTCACGAAGGCAAAGGCGATCGCCGGCCGCATCCTCGGCGCCGATGCGGACGAGGTCCGCTTTGACGACGGCCTCTTTTCGGCTCCGCGCTCAAACCGCACCTTGACGGTCGGCGAGATCGCCAAGGAGTCGCTCAACCCGCAGAACCTGCCCGAGGGTTTGGATCTCGGCCTGATCGCCGGCGCCACCTTCAGCTGCAAGGAACAGAACTTTCCCAATGGCTGCCATATTTGCGAGCTCGAGATCGACGAGGACACGGGTGCCGTCGAGATCCTGCGCTACAGCGTTGTCGACGATGTCGGCACGGTCATGAACCCGCTGTTGCTCGAGGGCCAGATCCGCGGCGGCATTGCCCAGGGTGTGGGTCAGGTGCTGATGGAGGACATTCGCTTCGACCCGGATTCGGGGCAGCTGTTGACCGGATCGTTTATGGATTACGCGATGCCGCGAGCGGACACGCTGTCGGCAATCGACTGTGAGGATCACCCGGTGCCGACCCAGACCAATCCGCTCGGCGTCAAGGGTGCGGGCGAAGCGGGCAATGTCGGCGCCTTGCCGGCGATCGGCAATGCGCTGGTCAACGCACTCTCCCCGCTCGGCATCCGCCACATCGAAATGCCCGCCACCCCCGAGCGCCTCTGGCGCGCGATGCAGGCGTCAAGTGACGCTTGACGCAGGCCATCTGAAGTGGGCCCAGATCTGGCCGCAGACTTCGACGATGTCGGCACCGGTGCTGAACCCTTATTGCTCGAAGGCCAGATCTGCGACGGGGATCGCACAGGGCGTCGGGCAAGTGCCCGCGGTCAGGCGTTTGTCGCGATGGCGTCGGCGCCTTCGATGCGGGAGGCGAGGGCGGCGGCGAGGAAGCGGTCGAGGTCGCCGTCGAGGACCGCGCCGGTGTTCGAGGTTTCGACGCCGGTGCGCAAATCCTTCACCATCTGATAGGGCTGCAACACGTAGGAACGGATCTGGTGGCCCCAGCCGATATCGGTCTTGGTCGCGTTCATCGCGTCGGTCGCCGCCTCGCGACGCTGCAATTCGGCCTCATAGAGCCTCGCGCGCAGCATCGAGAAGGCGTGCGCGCGGTTCTGGTGCTGTGAGCGCTCGCTCTGGCACTGCACGACAATGCCGCTCGGCAGGTGGGTGATGCGCACCGCGCTGTCGGTCTTGTTGACGTGCTGGCCGCCGGCTCCCGACGAACGGTAGGTGTCGATGCGCAGATCCTTGTCGTTGATCTCGACCTCGATCTTGTCGTCGACCACCGGATAGACCCACACCGACGCGAAGCTGGTGTGGCGGCGCGCATTCGAATCGAACGGCGAAATTCGCACCAACCGATGCACGCCGCTTTCCGTCTTCAGCCAGCCATAGGCGTCGGGGCCGTTGATCCTGACCGTCGCCGATTTGATCCCGGCCTCCTCGCCGCCGCTCTCCTCGAGCCACTCTGTCTTGTAGCCGTGCGCCTCCGCCCAGCGGACATACATCCGGAGCAGCATCTCGGCCCAGTCCTGCGCCTCGGTGCCGCCGGCGCCGGCATGCACTTCGAGATAACAGTCGTTGGCGTCGGCCTCGCCGGAGAGCAGGCTCTCCAGCTCGCGCCGCGCCGCTTCCGCGCGCAGCTTTTCGAGTGCGGCTTCGGCGTCGGCGACGACGGTCGCCTCGCCCTCGGCCTCGCCCATCTCGATCAGCTCGAGGGTGTCGGCGACCTCCCGCTCGATCCGCCGATAACTGCCGATCGCCTGATCGAGCTTCGTGCGCTCGCGCAGCAGCTTTTGTGCCGCCGCGGGCTCCTCCCACAGGCGCGGATCCTCCGCCCGGGCGTTCAGTTCGGCGAGACGGCGCGTTGCGGTTTCCCAGTCAAAGATGCCTCCTCAGCAGCGCCAACGACTTGTTGATGTCGTCGGCAGCCGCCTGAATTTCGGCGCGCATGGCTTACTCCGAAGTTGTGTTCCTCTCCGTCATTCCCGCGGAAGCGGGAATCCAGGGCGACCGGCACAGCACGGCAGCCCTGGGCCCCCGCTTTCGCGGGGGTGACGATAAATTTAATATAGGCCGCCTGTACCGCTGGCTGGAGCCCCGCGGACCGGCGGCGGCAGTCGTTCGCCGGCGTCCATCCCACCGGTCGAGGCGATCGGGGTTTCATCCTCGTCAGGTACGTGCTGCAGACCCAAGTTGCGGTTGTGGCCGGGCTCGGTTCCGGGCTTGTACGCTTCATAGATGGCTGGCTCGCCTGATCCGGCAGGCAGACCGGTCGCGGCGCTGACCCGATAGAGCCGCATGCCCGGCGGTGTGCGGAACGCGGTCGCCGGGGCGTCCTTCAGCGCTGCAATCATGAAATCGCGAAAGACCGGGGCAGCGATATGCCCGCCAGTCTCGTCGTCGCCGAGGCTGTCCGGATCGTCAAATCCGATATAGACGCCGGCCGCGAGATCGGGCGTGAAGCCGACGAACCACGCGTCGCGCCAGTCGTTGGTGGTCCCCGTCTTGCCCGCGATCGGCTTGCCGACCGCCTGCACGACCTTGGCCGTGCCCCTCTCGACTACACCCTGCAACATCGTCACGATCTGGTAGGCCGAGCCCGGATCGGCGACCTGCTCGCGCGTATCCGGGATGACCGGCACCGGCCGATGGTTCCACTCGACATCGTCGCAGCCGTCGCACCGGCGCTGATCGGCGCGGAAGATCGTTGCGCCGTTGCGGTCCTGCACCCGATCGATGAATGTCGGCGTAATTCGCTTGCCGCCATTGACCAGCATTGCGTAGGCCGCAGTGTGGCGAAGCAAGGTGGTCTCGCCGGCGCCCAGCGCCATCGAATATTCGCGGGGCATGTGATCCATGATGCCGAATCGCTCGACGGTCTCGGCGATCGACTCCATTCCGATGATCGAAGCGACCCGCGCGGTCACCGCGTTGAGCGACTGTTCGAGTGCGACACGCAGCGGCGTGGGTCCACGGAACCTGACCTCCTGACCGCGCTTCGTATAATTCGTCGGCGACCACATCGGCAGCCCTGGACCTTGGGGAAGCGATATCGGGCCGTCGACGACCAATGTCGACGGCGTGAAGCCGTGATCGAGCGCGGTCAGATAGACGAAGGGCTTGATCGAGGAACCCGGTTGGCGTCTCGCTTGGGTGGCGCGGTCGAATTGGCTCGTCGCGAAGCTGAACCCGCCGCTGATCGCAAGGACGCGCCCGGTGTGCGGGTCCATCGCAACAAGGGCGCCCGAGACCTCCGGCACCTGACACAAGGTGTAGAGCCCGGCAGCCTTGCCGCCGTTCGCCTCGGGCTTCGCGGCGTTGAGCGGATCGACCATGACGACATCGCCGGGCTTGACGACATCGCCCGTACCGCGGGGATAGGGACCAAAGGTGCCATTGTTGTAGCGCGGCCGCGCCCAGCGCATTTCGGAGAAAGGGATGCGCCCGCTGGCGCCGTTGGCAAAACCAATAGCCGCGCCGTCCGGCTCGCTGCGGACCACCATCGCGAGGCGCCATCCGACATCGGTCGCGACGCCGGGCACCGGCACGGCGGCGAGATGCGCCGCCCAGTCCCCCTTGGGGTCGATGCGGGCAATCGCGCCGCGCCACCCGCCACGGCTATGCTCATAGGCGATCAACCCGGAGCGCAACGCCTTGTCCGCGGCCGCCTGCAGCCGCTCATCCAGGCTGGTGCGCACCGACAGCCCAGCGCCGTACAGAACCTTTTCGCCATATCGGGCCAGCAGGTCGCGCCTGACCTCCTCGGCGAAATAGGGGGCTCTGACCTCTTCCGCCTCTTGCCGGTGGTGAAGCTCGAGCGGCTGAGCTTCGGCCTGCGCCGCCTCGGCCTGGGTGGTTGCTCCGTCTTCGACCATCCGGTCCAGGACCCAATCGCGGCGAGCTTTTGCCGTCTGTGGGAAGCGCGCCGGGCTGTACCGGTTCGGCGCCTTCGGGAGACCGGCGAGGAAAGCGGCCTCGCCGAGGGTCAGTTCATCGAGAGATTTGTCGAAATAGGTGAGCGCCGCCGCGGCAACACCGTAAGCCCCAGAGCCGAGATAAATTTCGTTCAGGTACAGTTCGAGGATGCGCTCCTTCGGCAGCGCGGCCTCGATGCGGGTGGCCAGCAGGATCTCCTTGATCTTGCGTTCGATCGAAACCTCGTTCGACAGCAGCATGTTTTTGGCGACTTGCTGCGTGACCGTCGAGGCGCCGACCGGCCGGCGATTGGCGCGAAACCGGCTCACATCGGTGATCGCCGCGCGCAGGATCGAGACGGGGTCGACCCCGTGATGGTTGTAAAAATTTTTGTCTTCAGCGGATAGAAAGGCGTTGATTACCGGCTTCGGGATCGCCTGTATCGGCACAAATATCCGCCGCTCGGTTGCGTATTCCGCGAGAAGCCGTCCGTCGCCCGCGTGCACTCGGGTCATGATCGGCGGCTGATAATGCGCAAGCTGCTGGTAATCCGGCAGGTCACGACCGAAATACCACAGTGTGATCCCGACGAACCCGCACGCCGCGATGGCCAGCAAGACTGCGCAGACAAAAAGAAACCGGAAGATCTTAACCATGGTTGCTGGGGTCTGGACCATCTCCATCAGACGACCGCCAGACCATGAGGCCGGGCGGCCGGGCCTTCATATGCGCTATTGGCGATATCATTCCAAGCATGTTTTAACGAACGCGTTCGACCTGGTGGGCGCCGCCGCCGCCGCGCAAGGATCGCCTATCGGATGAAAGGCCGGTCCGACGAAAGGCCGGTCCGACGAGAGGGCCGGCCCGACGAAATGATTGTGGCAGGCTGGTTTACTCTATACAGTAAGGATCGCGAAAAACCGCCGTTCGCCGACCGGGCGCCGCGCCCGGTGGAGCAATGCGACGCAAGCCCGCGGGATCGGCAGCACCCGGCTGTCGCCGCGCCGGCTCGCAGCGCCGGGCGATACGGAACCTAGGAACCCGAGGCGGCTAAAAGGCTCCCCTGACAAACCATGGCCGATTTCTTCTCATCGCTTAGTGGAATAGCTTCAGGCGCCTGTGGCTTCCTTGCAGACAGAAGCGCGCCGCCGGCCGATTTTCGCGCGGCCGCGGCAGCGCGCCCCGGAGTTATGCCAGAATGGCAAAACGTATGCTCATCGATGCCACCCACCCGGAAGAGACCCGGGTGGTGGTGCTCAACGGCAATCGACTCGAAGAGTTCGATTTCGAATCATCCACTAAGAAGCAGGTAAAGGGTAACATCTACCTCGCCAAGGTTACCCGCGTTGAACCGTCGCTGCAGGCGGCATTTGTCGAGTACGGCAATCATCGGCACGGCTTCCTGGCTTTTAGCGAAATTCACCCCGATTACTACAAGATACCGGTTGGCGACCGAGAGCCGAACGGCCACGATACGGCGCACGAGGAAGGCGAGCCGCGAGAAGCCGAACCTGAAGCCGCGAGCGAAGAGGGAGCTTCACTAGCGGCGGCCTTGCCCGAGCCGGTTCCGGTCCCGGCCATACCGGACGGCAGCGAAGACGAAGGATCAGATGCCTCGGGATCGCAGGCGCTCGAACCTGCGGACTTGTCACAACACGAGATCGAGGGCGGCGGTGGCGAGCGCGCGGCGGAAACGGTTTCCGAACCGCCTCGCCCCCACGAAACCCCGGCCGACGAAACCCCGGCTGAAGAGACTCTGGCCGAGAGGCCATGGGAATCGCTGCCAGAGGAAGCTGCGAAAGACGCGACCACACCACAGCCCGCGGCGCCGCATGGCTGGGGGGACTCGGTCTTGTCGGCTGACGTGCCGCGCGATCCAGAGCTCGGCACAACTGAGACGCCTGAACCCGCTGTGGAAAACGTGGTTCAGATTGCAGCGGCTTTGGCCGGGCCGGACGACGTGGTCGTGTCGGCTCTCGAATTTCCGACGGCGCAGGCAGACATGCCGGCCGTCCTCGAGCGGAGCACGGCCGCCGCCGTTGCGGAGAGCGAGGTTGAGGCCGAGGTGGTCGAGACGCTCGGGGAGGACGAGCTCGAAGAAGCCGAGCACCAGCGCTCGCGCACGATACGGCACTACAAGATCCAGGAGGTGATTAAGCGGCGGCAGATCATGCTCGTCCAGGTCACGAAGGAGGAGCGCGGCACAAAGGGCGCCGCCCTGACGACCTACCTTTCGCTGGCGGGGCGCTATTGCGTGCTGATGCCGAATACGGCGCGCGGCGGCGGGGTATCGCGCAAGATCACCAGCATCGCCGACCGCCGCCGCCTAAAAGACATCCTCGAGGAGCTGGACATTCCCGAAGGCATGGGGGTGATCGTCCGCACCGCCGGCGCCGAACGCTCGAAGGCCGAGATCAAGCGGGATTATGAATACCTGCTGCGCTTGTGGAACGAGATCCGTGATTTGACATTACGCTCGACCGCGCCCGCCTTGATTTATGAAGAGGGAAACCTGATCAAGCGGTCGATCCGCGACCTCTATACGCGCGACATCGACGAGGTCCTTGTCGAAGGCGAAGAAGGTTACCGCACGGCCAAGGCGTTCATGAAGATGCTGATGCCGAGCCATGCCAAACGGGTCCAGCCTTATCGCGATCCGCAGATCGGCCTGTTTCACCGCTTCCAAGTCGAGAGCCAGATCGACGCTATTCATTCGCCGATCGTGCAATTGCGCTCCGGCGGCTATGTCGTGATCAATCAGACCGAGGCGTTGGTCGCGATCGACGTAAATTCCGGCCGCTCGACGCGCGAACGCAACATCGAGGAAACCGCGGTGCGAACCAACCTCGAAGCGGCCGAGGAGATCGCCC
>VAZT01000468.1 GCA_005884825.1 Alphaproteobacteria bacterium | reverse complement strand
GCGGATCGCCATCCAGGCGCGCCCGACACGGCCGCGCACCAGACCCTTGGCGGCGAGCGCTAGGAGCACGACGACGGTCAGGACGAACAAGTATTTCGCGCGGGGATCGGCCTCGGCGCCAGTGACGTAAAGCCGGCCGAAGACGGCGCGCGGCGGCGCGCTGATCACGCCCGAGGCGCTGTAATTGTAAAACCACGGGAACTTGTTAAACAGCCAGATCAGGAAGAACTGCGACGCGAGCGTGGCTACCGCGAGATAGAAGCCTTTGATCCTCAGACTCGGAAAGCCGAACAGCACGCCGACGAGCGCTGTAATGATGCCGGCCAGGATGAGGGCGAAGACGATATTGAGCCCCGGGAAGGCGGTCGTGAGCTTGTAGGTCGCAAAGGCGCCGACCGCCATGAAGCCGCCGGTCCCGAGCGACACCTGCCCGGCGTAGCCCGTCAGCAGGTTGAGGCCGAGCGCCGCCAGTGCGTATACGAGGAAAGGAACCATGATCGTCAGCAGCCAGTACTCGGAGCCCACCGCGGGGATGACGAGATAAGCAGCGGCGAGCGCGGCGAGCAGCAGCCAGCGGTCCTGGCGGATAGGAAAAATCGCCTGGTCGGCGGCATAGCTCGCCTTGAACTGTCCGACCTCGCGATAGATCATCAGTTCGCCAGTAATAAAGAACGCTTTAACGCAGAGGACGCAAAGGACACGCGGAGGGCGCAGACGAGGTGGAGGGGATTATTCGCCTTCGCGTCCCTTGCGAGTCCTCTGCGCCCTCTGCGTTGAGATGTTGTCTTTTTGGTCATACCCGCTCGATGATGCGCTCGCCGAACAGGCCTTGCGGCCGGAACAGCAGGAAGACGAGCGCGAGGGCGTAGGCGAACCAGTCCTCGATCGCGCCACCGAAGGCCGGGCCCCAAAAGACCTCGGCAATTTTTTCGCCGACCCCGACGATCAAACCGCCGACGATCGCACCGGGCACCGAGGTGAACCCGCCGAGGATCAGCACCGGGAGCGCCTTCAGCGCCACCAGCGAGATCGAGAACTGCACGCCCAAGTTGCTGCCCCACATGATACCGGCAACCAGCCCAACGACGCCGGCTACAGACCACACGATGACCCAGATGGAGCGCAGCGCAATGCCGACCGATTGCGCCGCCTGGTGGTCGTCGGCGACGGCGCGCAATGCGCGTCCGACCGCAGTGTACTGGAAGAAGAGGGCGAGCGCGGTGACGAGCGAGCCTGCCGCCGCCGCGGCGACAAGGTCGAATTCGTTGACCAGTACGCCGCCGATGATCAGCGGCGCCTTGGGGATGCCGATGTCGAGCGGATGCACATCGCTGCCCCAGACGAGCTGGCCGAAGCCGTCGAGGAAAAAGGCGAGGCCGATCGTCGCCATGAACAGGATGATCGGCTCCTGGTTGACGAGCGGGCGCAGCATCAATCGTTCGACGGCGAAGGCGAGCAGGATCATAACCGCGGCGGCGATGACAAAGGCGCCCCAAATGGGCACACCGCGTTCGATCATCCCGACAAATGTCAAGGCCGCGAACAGCACCATCGTGCCCTGAGCGAAGTTGAACACGCCCGACGCCTTGAAAATCAACACAAAGCCGAGCGCGACGAGCGAGTACATGACCCCGCTCAACAGCCCGCCGATGATCACCTCGAGCACGAATTCGGGATTGTCCCACATATTGGCGAATGGGGTGAGGAAGACGGCGGCGAGCATTTCCATTGGACGAATATGGCCTCACCGTTCCAGGCCGAGATACGCGTCGATGACCGCGGGGTCGGTGCGCACCTCGTCCGGCGGGCCATCGGCGATCTTGCGGCCGTAATCGAGCACGACGACGCGGTCGGAGATGTCCATCACGACGCCCATATCGTGCTCGATCAATGCGATGGTCGTGCCGAACTCGTCATTGACGTCGAGGATGAAGCGGCACATGTCCTCCTTCTCCTCGACATTCATCCCCGCCATCGGCTCGTCCAGCAGCAACAGCTCCGGCTCCATCGCCAATGCGCGGCCGAGCTCGACGCGCTTCTGCAGGCCATAGGGCAAGCGGCCGACCGGCGTTTTGCGGATCGCCTGGATTTCGAGAAAGTCGATGATCCGCTCGACGCGCGCGCGGTGCGCCAGCTCTTCCTGCTCGGCGGGGCCGAAATGAATCGCCTGCCACAAAAAATTGCGGCGCATCTGTAAGAGCCGCCCGGTCATGATGTTGTCGAGCGTCGTCATCCCCTTGAACAGTGCGACGTTCTGGAAGGTGCGGGCAATGCCCTGGGCGGCGGCGTGATAGGGACGCATCCGTCGCCGGGTCTCGCCTTTCCACGTGATCGTGCCGGCTTGCGGGTGGTAGAAGCCGTTGATGACGTTGAGCATCGAGGTCTTCCCGGCGCCGTTCGGCCCGATCATCGCCAGGATCTCGTGTCCCAGGATTTCGAAGCTGATCGCGTTGAGCGCGGTGACGCCGCCAAAGCTGAGGGTAATCCGGTCGGCCGTCAGGATCGGCTCGCCGATCTGTTTCACCCTCAGCTGGCTCTCTTCAACGGAAGCAGTTCGGCGGACGGCAGATTCGCGTGCATGTCGCGGATTGCCAGCTCGGCGCGCATCTGGCCCTTGCGGCCGTCCTCGAAGGTGCGGCGTCGAGCTCCTTGTGGAGGATCAGAAAACGGCGGATCTGCGAGGGAGCCACAGCGGGCTCGGCCGCGAGGTCGCGGTTGACCCGCTCGATGCAGCCCTGCACCAGATCGTAGACCGTCTCTTGGGCGGCCAACTCCTGATACGACGCGTAGGCGAGATTGCGCCGCTCGGCCCAGTCGCCGACCGCCTCGAGGTCGATGTTGAGAAAGGCGGCGACAAACGGCCGGCCGTCGCCAAACACCACCGCCTCCTTGATCCAGGGAAAGAATTTGAGCTTGTTCTCGATGAATTTCGGGGCGAACAGCGCGCCGCCCCGCAGCCGACCGACGTCCCTCGCGCGGTCGAGGATCTTGAGCTGCCCGTCGGCGTCGAAAAACCCGGAATCGCCGGTATGGACCCAGCCGTCCGGGCGCTTTGCGGCGGCGGTCGCCTCGGGGTTCTTGTAATAGCATTGGAACGCGCCCGGGCTGCGGAACAAGACCTCACCATCCTCGGCGATGCGGATCTCGACGCCCTCGATCGGCGCGCCGGCGGTGTCGGGTTTCACGGCCCCATCCCGCTGGATGCACAGAAACACCGAGCTTTCGGTCATGCCGTAGAGCTGCTTCAGGTTGATCCCGAGCGAGCGGTAGAACGTGAAGAGGTCCGGTCCGATCGCTTCGCCCGCGGTGTACGCGACGCGGATGCGGCTGAAACCCAAGGTATTCTTGAGCGGGCCATAGACCAGCACGCCGCCGAACCAGTAAAGCATCCGTTGGGCCAAAGGTACCCGATGCCGGTCTAGTATCGCCGGCCCGACGCGCTTGGCGATGTCCAAGAAAAAATGAAAGAGCCGGCGCTTCGCCCAGCCGGCGTCCTCCATGCGGATCATGACCTGGGTCAGGATGCTCTCGAAAATGCGCGGCGGCGCAAAGAAATAGGTCGGCCCGAGCTCGCGCAGATCGAGCATGACCGTCGCCTGCGATTCCGGGCAGGAGGCGCAAAACCCGGCGCAATAAGCCTGCGCGTAAGAAAAGATATGCTCGCCGATCCACGCCATCGGTAAATAGGACAATACCTCTTCGCGGTCGGTCAAACCTTCGAAGGCGATCGCGTTTTGCGCGGCGGTGATGATGTTGTCGAAGCTGAGCACGACCCCTTTGGGCTGCCCCGTCGTCCCCGAGGTGTAAAGGATGATCGCGGTGTCGCTGCCTTGCCCCTTGGCGATCTCGCCGCGGAAAAACCCCGGCTGCGTGCGGGTGAATTCGCGGCCGCGCTCCTGCACCTTCGCGTAATCGTCGAGCCAGGGCTGCTGGTAATGCCGCATGCCGCGCGGGTCGGAGAAGATCACTTTTTCGAGCAGCGGGCAGCGCTCCTTGATCTCGGCCAATTTGTCGACCTGCTCCTGGTCTTCGGCCACCGCGAAACGCACCTCGGCGTGATCGAGCACAAAGGCCATCTCTTCGGCGATCGA
>VAZT01000467.1 GCA_005884825.1 Alphaproteobacteria bacterium | reverse complement strand
TGTTCACTTATTTCACCGACCGCGACGGTCGGTTTCAGCTGAAGAGCCTGGCCGAGAGCGCGTTCGACCCGCTGTCGCGCAGCTGCCGGTTCATGCTGGCCGAGGAAGCCTTTCACATGTTCGTCGGAACCAGCGGGATCACCCGAGTGATCAGGCGCACGCTCGATGTCATGAAAGAGCGCCGCACCGACGATCCCGCCGCGGTCCGCGATGCCGGCGCGATCGACTTGCCGACCCTGCAGCGCTACGTCAATTTCTGGTTCAGCTCGTCAGTCGATTTGTTCGGTGCCGAAATTTCATCCAATGCGGCGAGCTATTTTGCGACCGGGATCAAAGGCCGGCCGGACGAGGCGCGCTTCCCCGACCACCTCGGCGCGGGCCGCCTGCAGATTGATTTGCCCGACGGAAAGGGCGGAGCAATCCCCGAAGAAGTGCCGATGCGCAGCGCCATGAACGAGGTGTCGCGCGCAGCCTACGTGAAGGATTGCGAAATCGGCGTCCAACGCTGGAATCGGCTGATCCAGGAAGCCGGCCATGATTTCCGGCTCGCTCTGCCGAGCCTGCGCTTCCGGCGATCGGTTGGTGCCTGGGCGGGCATCCATTCCGATCCCCAGGGCAAGCCCATTTCCACCGAAGAGTGGCGGGACCGGCAGTATGATTGGCTGCCTTCCGAGCAGGATCGGGCCTTTGTCGGCAGCCTGATGCAGCGTGTAACCGAACCCGGCAAATTCGCCGGCTGGATCGCACCGCCCGACGGCGGCCTCAACAACCTGGGCCTCGCCTACCAATACGTCCGCCTGAGCTGAGCAACGGCGGCCTCGCGCGCAGGGTTTTCGACAACTTGTAGCGATACTGTCATGGAACTCAATTAGTGGTACACTGATCGAGGTCCCAGTGGGGCGTCCTGATGGAGGGGCTGATGGGAAAGCGCTCGTCGCATGCCGCTTTGGCGATCCGTCTCGCCGAAATAGGGCACCCCGGGACCGCGGCGGGCGATCACGGGTCCGCAGCTTCGGAGCGCGAGCAGAGCTATCGGCGCCGTGTCCGTCCGCAGAGCGACGGGCAGCAGCGGTTGATGGCGGCGATCGAGCGCCATAACCTGACGATTGCACTCGGTCCGGCAGGTACCGGCAAGACCTATCTCGCGGTCAGCGCCGCGGTGGCGGCACTCGAGGCGGGGGAGGTCGGGCGCATCGTGCTGACGCGTCCGGCGGTCGAGGCCGGCGAAAGCCTCGGCTACCTGCCCGGCGACATCAACGACAAGCTCGCGCCATACTTGCGCCCGCTCAACGATGCGCTGAACGAACGGCTCGGCGGCAAGCGCGTCAAGCAACTGATGACCGAAGGGGCTATAGAGATCGCCCCCATCGCCTATATGCGAGGGCGCACGTTGAACAATGCCTTTATCGTGATCGACGAGGCTCAAAACTGCACCTACGGCCAAATCAAGATGCTGCTGACGCGGCTCGGCTGGCATTCGACGATGGTGGTGACCGGCGACCCCGATCAAAGCGATCTCCTCGACGGCCTTTCTGGCTTAACCGAGATCGGCCGGCGGCTCGAGCCGTTACCCGACATCGCGGTGATCCGGCTCGGCGACCGCGACATCGTCCGCCATCCGCTCGTCGCCGACATGCTGACGGTCTTGTGAGCCCGGCGAACGGCTTGACGCCAGGCTCGGCGCGGCAGCTTATTGCATTCTCGAATCGGTAGTCAGCCTGAGGAGCCATGACGATGGCATCGCAGCCTTTTCACGGAGTGCTCGTTCCCGTTCTGACCCCTTTTGCGCCCAGCGGCGAGCCTGATTCCGGGCGGTTTATCGCGTTCTGCCGCTGGCTGCTCGATCAGGGCGCCGGCGGCCTCTCGGTCTTTGGCACGACGAGCGAGGCGAACTCGATGTCCGGGCCCGAGCGCATGGCGCTGCTCGATGCGCTGATCGAGGCGGGCATTCCGCCCGATAAGCTGATGCCCGGAACCGGCGCCTGCTCGACGAGCGAGGCGGCGAGCCTTGTTCGCCACGCCGTCGGCCACGGCTGCGGCGGCGTTTTGATGTTGCCGCCCTTCTATTACAAGGGGGTCAGCGACGACGGGATTTTCGCCTTCGTATCGCGCGTGATCGACAGGGTCGCCTCGCCTGCCCTCAGGGTCTATCTCTACCATATCCCGCCGGTCGCTCAGGTCGGCTATTCGCTCGATCTCGTCGGCCGTTTGATAAAGGCGTATCCGGAAACGGTGGTCGGGCTGAAGGACAGCTCCGGCGACTGGAGCAACACGGCAGCGCTGCTCGACCGCTTTCCAGGCTTCGCGGTATTCCCCGGCTCCGAGGTCTTTCTGCTCGACGCATTGCGCAAGGGCGGCGCCGGGTGCATCACCGCCTCGGGCAACATCAATGTGCCGGGGATCCGCAAACTCTACGAAAACTGGCGCGGACCACAGGCGGACGGCTTGCAGGCCGAGATCACGACCCTGCGCAAGGCGCTGCAGGCCTACCCGATGATCCCGGCGCTGAAGCGCATTGTCGCGCATTTCCACAACGACCCGGATTGGGCCGCGGTGCGCCCGCCGCTCGTGCCGCTCGACCAGGCGCAATCCTCGGCGCTGATCGCCGACCTCGCCAAGCTCGGGTTTACGCTAGGAGAGCGGCCGCGCTCGATGGCGGCATAGCCATGGCCGCAGCCGAGCGACAAGCGTTTTATGAGCGGATCGCCCCCGCCAACCTGGCGCCGCTCTGGGAGCAGCTGCATTCGCTCGTCACCCCCGAGCCGACCACGTCGTGCATTCCGGCGCTGTGGCGCTATGAAGAGATCCGGCCTCATCTGATGCAGGCCGGCGGCCTGATCACGGCCCATGAGGCCCAGCGTCGCGTCTTGATCCTGGAAAATCCGGGATTGAAGGGGCAGGCCACGATCACCGGTTCGCTCTTCGCCGGACTCCAGCTGATCCTGCCTGGCGAAGTCGCGCCGGCCCATCGTCATACCCAATCGGCATTGCGCTTC
>VAZT01000466.1 GCA_005884825.1 Alphaproteobacteria bacterium | reverse complement strand
CTATAGTGTCCAATGGCCTGCGCGTCGACAGAAGGGAGTAATAGGTTAATAGCCAGGTTGGGGTGTGTTCGGCGGACTGGCGCATGCCACGACCCTAATGGAGCCTGGGCTTGACAGGCTAGCCCTCTAATACATGGCGGATCTTTGTCGCAAGATCGGAGTACGTGAACGGCTTGAACACGACCTCGACGGCCGGATCGAGGCGTCCCTGATTAACGATGGCGTTTCGGGCGTATCCGGTCGTATAGAGGACTTTGAGCTGCGGTTGCCGTCGCAGCGCTTGTTCGGCGAGTTGGCGACCATTCATACCGCCGGGAAGCCCAACATCGGTGAAAAGCAGGCTGACTTCTCGGTGCGAATCCAATAATCGAAGAGCGCTGGCCCCATCCGGAGCGCTCAAAACTGAGTATCCGAGATCGCCAACCATCTCGACGGTGTAATCACGCACGTCAGGGTCATCCTCGACGACCAGGACCAATTCCGATCTGCCCCGCGGCAGCTGATGGGTTTCCAGTTTCTCGTCGACAGCTTGCTCTGTCCCCCGATAACGCGGCAAATATAGCTTGACCGTCGTACCGAGGCCCACTTCGCTGTAGATTTTTACATGTCCACCCGATTGTTTGATGAACCCATAGACTTGGGAAAGCCCCAATCCCGTCCCTTGGCCGATTTCTTTGGTCGTGAAGAACGGCTCGAACGCGTGGGCAACCGTTTCGGGGGTCATCCCGATGCCAGTATCAGTAACGAAAATTCCCACGTATTGGCCGGGCTGAACCTCGTCGTGCATGCGGGCGTACGCTTCGTCGAGATGCGTGTTGGCGGTCTCAATGGTTAGCTTGCCCCCTTCGGGCATGGCGTCGCGGGCATTGATGGCAAGATTTATAAGCGCATTTTCAAGCTGATTACCGTCGGCCAAAGTGGGCCAAAGTCCGCCGGCTAATACTGTCTCGACTAAAATCGACTCGCCGAGCGTGCGCCGCAGCAGTTCCGATATGCCGGCTACGAGCTTGTTGGCCGAGAGGACTTCTGGCGTGAGGGGCTGGCGGCGAGAAAACGCGAGCAGCCGATGCGTAAGCATCGCCGCTCGTGACGCAGCCCTCAGCGCTGCAGCAATAATTCTTTGGGTAGACGGGGCGGGCGGCAGAATGCGGTCGAGATTTTCCAGATTTCCCATTATCACGGTCAGGAGATTGTTGAAGTCGTGAGCAACGCCGCCGGTTAGTTGTCCAACCGCCTCCATCTTTTGGGCCTGACGAAGTTGTTCTTCAGCCGCCTTCTTTTCCGTAATGTCCCGCGTGATCTTGGCGAACCCTAACAAGCGGCCGGATGCATGGCGAATAGCGTTGATTACCACATTCGCCATGAAGGTGGTTCCGTCCTTACGACAGCGCCAACCCTCCGCTTCGTATTTTCCGGTCCGCTCTGCTGTTGCGAGCGCCGTCCGAGGCAATCCCTTTCGGCGGTCGTCTTCGGTATAGAAGCGCGAGAAGTGCTGACCCAGAATTTCGGCAGATGAATACCCCTTGATGCGCTCGGCTCCGGGATTCCAACTGACGACGTTGCCCGCCGTGTCGAGCATGAAGATCGCGTATTCCGTGACCGCATCGATGAGAAGGTGAAACCGACGTTCCGTTTCCTCCAATTGGGCAGCGGTCGCGGCAAGCTGACGAGCGCGATCGGCGACACGTGCCTCCAGGCCCTCATTGAGAGCCAGAAACTGGGCTTCAAGAGCCTTGCGCTCGCTGATCTCGTAATAGACGCCAGCCACACGCCTCGCCTGACCAGTCGCGTTTTTCGTGATCTCGCCCCTCCCGGCGATCCAATGAACGCTGCCGTCAGGATGCGTAACCCGAAACTCAACGTAATAGGCACCCCGCTCACCCGCGACTTCGACTGCCGAACGCAACTTCGGCACGTCATCAATGAAGATCGCCGGTTGCCAGTCCGCAAATAGGGGCCGCGGCGTTGCAGGATTGAAACCGAACAGGATCGCCACGTGGGTCGAATACTCCCACGCGTCGGTCACGAGATCCCATTCGAACCAGCCGATCCCGCCCGCCGCCTGGGCGATCCGAAAACGTTCCTCGGTTGCTCTCAGCCGTTGCTCGATCTGGGCCCTAGGAAACCTGTCCTCGCTCATGCCACATCTAACGCGAGTCGCCGCTAAGAATTGCCTTTGCTCCGGTCATTGCCCGCATTTTGCCGAGCGCAATATGGCGGGGTAGATGATTGAACCCGCAGGTAGTCGTGATGATGGTCTGCTCGGGTGCAAGCCATCGATGGACTGAAATACGCTCCGCGATCTGCTCGGCCGTTTCGACGTTCGGAGCCTGCACGTCAACCGCGCCTACACCGAGTTGCTTATTTCCGAGGATGCCTTCGAATAAATCTGTTCGGTCATGCTCGATCAGATAGGAGTCGCACTCGATCTGGCAAATCAAGTCGGACTTGTAGCGGCCGGTGTCAAAATATCGATGCCCAATCTGCCCATCATAGTGGGGGCCTACCGCATAGTTTCCCTGACAGACATGTACGGCAACATGGACGTCCTCGGGAAGACCTTCGATGGACAAGTTTATTGCCGCGACCGCGTTCCGCACTTCTTCATCGCTCGGTGGGGTCAGGTAGGGCTCATCGACCTGGATGTGCTTACAACCCGCTTCGGCCAACCGGATGAAGTTCCTTTGGAGTAGCTTCGCCGCATCAAACATCATCCGCGTTGGATCGTTGTAATGCTCATCGTAGGTCACAGCAGTAAGAAAATGAGGACCCGTCATCGTGATCTTTACGGGTTTACGGGCGTAAGCTGATACCTGCTCGAACTCGTCGACGAGCCCCAAGTCTATAGAATCCGTTATCGGCTCGCGGCAAATGGCTGCTGGATGCGTGACGTTCGGGTCGTATTTCGTGATTGGCTTTGGTCGGGTC
>VAZT01000465.1 GCA_005884825.1 Alphaproteobacteria bacterium | reverse complement strand
CCCGGCGGTGGCGGTGCCATCGTCCAGCAGCAGGACCTCGATCTTGTAACCGGCAACGCCACCCTGCGCGTTCGCTTCGTCGATCGCCAGCAATGCGCCATCTTTGATCAATTCGGCATCATGCGCGTCGGCCCCGGTAAAGGGCAGGTTTATGCCCACCTTGATCGTTTTGTCGGCGGCACGGGCGAGACCCAACCCCGCAAAGCCGCCGATGAGGGCGGCGGCCGATAGCGAGATGAGTAAAGAGCGACGCGACAGCATGAGACCGACCTCCCGGGTGGGGTGCTTCATTCACGCAAATGTCATGCCGCTTCGGGTGCGACGGCAAGCTTTATTAAACGCGTCAGCGCGATTATTGGCGGTCCGCCTTGAGGAGGCCCGAGACGAGACTGCGCAATGAGGGGACCTCGCCGGGGCGGAAGTCGATGGGGCGGCAGAGGGCCATTGCGATGATGCCGAGCCGGGCCATCTTTTGCGCGGCGTAGGCGCTTTCGGCGGCGCTGGCGCTGAGGCGTTCCATGACGGCGCCGCCGAGCTGCTGCACGAGAATCCCGCCGGCCAGATCGACGGCGCCGACCATTCCGGCGCCGCTTGCGAGCCGCCGGAGCAGGTGGACGGTGCCGGCCAATCCCGGGCGCTGGCCGTAGATCTCGGCGATCTCGCGGATGAGGCGCAGCGCGCGGGCGGCAAACAGCAGGGTATCGAGCAGCGCGGTCGGGCTGATCGCGTTGATTGCGAAAGCCTGCGTCGCGGCGCGGCGGATCGCGGCCTCGGCGAGCCGGTCGGCCGGGGCGAGCACAAAGCGGGAAAACAGCTCGAGCGCGTCGCGGCCGCTGTGATGCGGTTCGCGAACGGCGCGATAGCGCGCGACAGCCTCGCTCAACAGCGGGTCGGCCGCGAGGATCGCCGCGGCGGCATCGATCTCCGCCTTCAATTCGCCGGTCAAAGCGAACGGGATCAGGCTTCTGAGGCGCTCGGCGGAGCGCAACCGCCACAGCCCGCGCAATTCCGCCCCGAGCCAGTAGACGGCGCCACCGCAACCGGCCGCCACCGCCGCCGTCGCGGCGATGCCGAGCCCGGCGCCATGCGCAAAGGCGCCATCGATGAATTGGACGAAGTCGATCCCGATGACGCCGAGCACGAGGATGCCGAGACCGGCCGCCGCAACGCGAAGCGGCGACCGGGACCGCTGGGTTCGGGGCGCGGGCAGGTGCGCTTCGGGCGGCGGCTGCAGATTCAGCTCGAGCCGTCCGGTTTCCTCGGTTTCAAGAATGCGCGGACGCAGCCGCTCTCGCGGCGCCTCCGTTTCAGTGGTCATGCGAGAGCGTCCTCCAGCAGGAAATCGAGCGCCTTGTCGAGGTTTATATGGGGAATGCCGTCGCCTGCTGCGCTCGTGATCCGCGGCGGCTGGAATACCGGAAATTCGGTGAACCGCTCGCCCCAAAACCCGGTCGGCGGCGGTGTCACCGGCACGATACCGGGAAAGAAGCGAATGCGCCGCTCGCCGCCTTCGGGCAATCCGACGACGATATCGACCTTGCGGCCGTCGATCACGTCGGTGCCGTCCTCGGTGCAGCGGATCGAGGCGAGCGCGGCCGCCGCGGCGCGGGCACGGGCGGCTTTGGCGCGCAGACTCGGGGCTTCCACCAAATTGGCCATCAGCGCTTCGAGATGATCGCGCTGCAATGCCGGCACATGGTCGGCCTTGGTCGCGGCAAACAGGACCCGGTCGATGCGGGCGCCGAACAGCCGGCGCAACAGGCTTCGCCTGCCGAAGCGGAACGCGGCGAGGATCGTGTCGAGCGCTAGACGGTGATCGGCAAAAGCCTCCTCGCCGGCGTTCAGCGCACGCAGCACGTCGACGAGCACGATTTGCCGGTCCACGTTACGCGCGAGTTGTGTGAAGAAGGGCTGCACGATAACGCGCCGGTACGCCTCGAAACGCGCTTCCATCAGCGCGGCGAGACTGCCGGGCGGGGCCCGTGCTCCGATCGCCAGCGGCATCGGGCAAAACTGCAGCAGCGAAGGATCGGCGATCTGCCCGGGGTTTAGGAAACGCCCGGGTTGCAGCAGGCTCAACTGCTCACGGTCGCGGCACGCAGCGAGAAAGTCACGGTACAGCTCGTATGCCTGCAATGCCGTTTGCGGGTCGCCGGTGCGGTCTGCCGGATGGCGGGCCAAAAAATCGAGCCAGTCGCGGGCGAGTGGGGCACGCACCCCGCGGCGCGCCAAAGCGAAGGTCGCGCGCGACCAATCGCCGTAACTCTGCTGCAGCAAGGGCAAATCGAGCAGCCACTCGCCTGGATAATCGAGAAGCTCCACCGTCAGCTCGGCGGTGCCGCCGAGGAGCCGAAGCAGACCCGCCGAGGAGAACCGCAGCACCAGCCGCACGCGTCGCAAATCGGTCGTGCTCGCGGGCCAGTGCGGCGGGTCGGCGGCGAGCGCCGCGACCGTTTGCTCGAGCGGGAACGGAGGCACTTCGTCGGCTTCCGGCGCGAGCAGCCGCGCACCCACAATCCGCCGCTCCGCCGCAGCCCGCAGGAACGGCAGACGCCCCGGCCGGCCGGCGGCACCCAACAGATTTTGAACCAGACTGGCAATAAAGGCGGTCTTGCCGGACCGGCTGAGCCCGGTAACGGCTAGACGGAGCGTGCGGTTCCGAACCAGGTCCGTCAGGGTCGGCAGTTTGTCGAGTGCGCGCAGATCCCGGCCGCTAATGAGGGTAGCGCCCCCGGCTTCTCAGACCGGCCTAGCCGGGCGGTTTCATCGCGACGTCGAGCATTACATTGGGCAGGATTTCGCGGATCACGCTGCGCAGTGTCGACTCGTCGGCAGCGGTCGCCGCCGCCAGCAGGCGCCGCGAACCGCGGCGCAGCACGCGCGCGGTTGCGCGGCCGTCGCGGCCGGCCCGGATCGTCGCAAACGCGTCGGCCGGCTCGATGCGCTTCAGGATGCGCTTCAGCGACGCCAAGCCTTCGGCGGTCTCGACATCGTGCAGCGGTGAGTCGGCCGTGTCCGGTTCCGGCTCGTCCTCGACCGCGGCGTCGACCGCTTCGACGGGGCGAGCGAGACGGCCATCGTGCTCGACAATGCGGTCGTCATCCTCGGCAAAGCCAAGCTCCGACAACGCATTGTCGAGCGCGCGACGCGACGCGACGAGGAGTGTCGTGACATGCAGCCGTCGACCGCTCTCCGCCGGATCCTTCTCGGCCATGATTGTTCCTCCCGCAAGAAGCCGGTCAGCGGCCTATCTATCTAAGCGGTGTTTCGCCGCTGCGCGATGAAAATAAGCGCGCACCGGGCGGTAGAGAACGGCGTCTCCTGCGGTGCCGGGGTCCCGTCAGATCTTCGGGTGATCCCCTCGGCTCTGAGATGCTCCCGGGGAGAGATGGCGTCCAAACCATTCGCATGCCAGCCGAGCCGCTTCGTCGAGTGCGCCGGGCTCTTCGAAAAGGTGCGTGGCTCCGGGAATAATGACGAGCTGCTTTTCGCAACGGAGCTGCGCGAGCGCCGTTCGGTTCAGCGTAATGACCGGCTCATCATTGCCGCCGACGATAAGTAACGTCGGGGCCCTGACCCGCGGCAAGGCCGGCCCCGCCAGATCGGGGCGGCCGCCGCGCGACACGATCGCGGCGACGCTCCGGGTGCGCTCGGGCGCGGCGACCAGCGCTGCGCCGGCGCCGGTACTGGCGCCGAAATATCCGATACTGAGGCCGCGGGTTCCGGGGTAGCCGCTGAGCCAATCCGTGCTGCCGATGAGGCGCTCGGCGAGGCGGCCGATGTCGAATCGGAGCCGGGCCGTCCGCATGTCGATCGCTTCTTCCTGCGACGTCAGAAGATCGACCAGCAACGTTGCAAAGCGTGCCCGGTTGAGCACCTCCGCCACGTGGCGGTTACGCGGACTGAAGCGGCTACTGCCGCTCCCATGCGCAAAAAGAACGACACCGAGGGCGTCTGCGGGCGTGCTCAGATCCCCATCGAGCTCTACTTCGCCGACGGCGATCCGAACCGGCACTCTTTCAATTCCGGTCGGCATCCATCCATCACACGGCAAACGGGAATGTCTCGGGCACCTCGCCTGCTTCCGATTGCGCGGCGTCATCCAGCGGCTCGACGGCCCGCGTCTCATCGAAGTGAAGAACGGCGTCGAACTGATCGCCCAGAGCTGCCTTGAAATAATGGCTCGCGCGCTCGGTCGCCGGGCGGTAGATGACGCCGATCGCACGCTCGAGGCGCGGACCGCGCAGAGCTTTGTACGTCGCGTCATCGGCCCGCCAGGTCAGCAGGAAGCGTGCCGGGAACCCAGAGTGGAACAGCGCCTCCCAGCTTCCGGCAAGCGCGGGG
>VAZT01000464.1 GCA_005884825.1 Alphaproteobacteria bacterium | reverse complement strand
ATCCTCGCATTGTCATCGGCATCATAATCGAGCCCGCAATGTCGACCCGCACCGAGACTGAGTAATGAACCTCACGTAACGGGGCCTGGCATTGGCGGCAGCGGTATGGACTTCCGCCGGCGCACCGGGTTCTGCTGGCCGGTATGATCAGCTCGTTTTTTAACGTCCTTTATGTGTTGCAACCGCATCAACGAGATTGGTCTTCCCGGACCACAAGCTCATAACCGTGCCTAGGGTGTGTTACGAGCTGGAACCGCGAGCCGAACAGCCCGTAGCGTAAACGGCGGATCTCCGCCGTTAAGGCGTACGAGGGGATGCGCGCTGCTCGCGCGAGTTCGGAGCTGGGGACAACACGACCGTGACGATGGTAGAGCGCTGTTAACAGCCGCCATGCCGTCGGGGATAGTTGCCGGCGCTGGCCGTGAGGGAGGACGAGCGCGAAATGGGCGCGGTCGACTCCAGGATCAATGTCCATCAGATTGGCGGTGGCGATTTCCGCACCGCAGCGTCGGCAGAACTCTGCCATGCTCCAACCCAAAAATTTCCCCGAGGTATGCCACAGAAGACCTAAGGTCGGAAGTGCTAACCAAATGCGGGATTTCTCTGTTGCCGGAAACCACCGGTATGAACTACCGTTCCCCGATGATTTCCGGGAGGCAAATACGCGCAGCTCGCGCTCTCGTCGGCTGGAAACAGCGCGAGCTCGCCGCCGCAGCCGGGATATCTGAGATCTCGATCAAAAATGCCGAGCGCGGGCTTGTGGATTCGCGCGGCTCAACTTTAAACGCCATTCAACAGGCCTTCGACAGAGCCGGTGTTATCTTTCTGGATAACGGCGACACCCGCAGTGGCGGGCCGGGAGTGCGGTTGAAGCCCGACAATTCGCCGTAGAGCCGCTCCCCGAGCCGGCCGTGTAAGTTCCGCGACAATCTACCCAGTGCTCGGAAATGCACGGCCTCTCGGCGCGACCGAGTACGGCCTCCTCGTGGTCTTCGCTGCCTTACAGCGGCGGCGGCTCCGGCGACTTTATCACGCTGCACATCCCCGATATTGCCGCCGGCCGCGCCTTCGTCCTCGCCGGCAAGGTCTACGATCGCATCGACCTGACGGACTTGCAGGGTCGCCCTGGGCGACGGTTGGGACGGCGAGATCACCATCGCGAAGAACACCATCCGCGTCGTGACGACGCGGAAGGAACCGGCCGATCAGACCGGAACGCGGGAGACAATCATGATTGTGGCGAGGAGGCCGTGAGCCGCAGGCTCAGTTGCCGCTGAGGACACGAAACGGGCCGGTGCACCGGCATCGCGAGGGACCGAGGGTTTGCAGACTCGCCGCCGGAGGAAAGCGGATTCGAACTCGCGGTCCCATCCGACGGCGCAGTGCCAAAACACGAATGATACCTGCCCGTTGCGACGCTCAGCGGTTTCGGCGCTGGCGGGCACAGAAATCTCCCAAAGGCAGGCAAGCAGCGGCGGGTGGACAGGCGGGTGTGTCGGCGGAAGCCGGTTCGAGCCGCAGCGCATGAGAATGCGTCGGGATGCCGATTTGTTTTCCCCACGCCTTCAACGTAGATATGCCTTCTCTAGCTTCCTCATATGCTCGTCCCCCTGTAACGCAAAGACCTCCGCGACAGAGGCGATATCGCTCTCCACGCCCGCAATTCCGCCTTCAGCCAGGATGCGACGGAATGTGCTTTGCATCGCTGCGACGGCGGCGCGAATAGCGTGGTTGCCGCAGATGATGAGGCCGACTTTGCCCAAAGCCGTGACATCCGCAAACGACAGTTGCGGGTAGCTGGTGGGCACCAGGACCAGAGGCACGCGACCTGGCCAGGCTCGGCAAAACGCCAGGATTTCGTCGGGTGTCTTCTGTTTACTGTGAATCAGCACGCCATCCGCTCCAGCTTCAGCATAAGCCTCGCCGCGTCGCAGTGCCTCTTTCTGGCCCAGGCCAGCTATCAATGCCTCGGTGCGCGCTATGACCAGCACGGCGCCAGCGGCTTTTGCCGCAGCGAGCTTTCCTTGAAATTCGGCGATGGGCACAAGTTCCTGACGGCCGCCCGCGCGGAGGCTGCTGTCTTTTGGGAAGGTCTTGTCCTCCATGACAACGGCCGCGACACCGGCCGCCTCATAGCGTGGTATGACATAGGCGACGTTCACGGCATTGCCGAAACCTGTGTCGATGTCGGCGACGACCGGGCCATCCTGCACTTCGCCGATCGCGCGCATCATTTCCAGGTGGATGTCCATCGAAAGGATATTGGCATCGGGCACGGCGTAGGACGCGGACAGCTCAAAGCCACTGCCCCATATCGCATCGAAACCAGCACCGGCGGCGAGCT
>VAZT01000463.1 GCA_005884825.1 Alphaproteobacteria bacterium | reverse complement strand
AACAGCAAAAGGTCGGCGCTATTGCGAACGATCAGGTCATCGCGCAGCGGCATCGGCAGCTGCTCCAGCGCTTCGGCGAGCACCGCAAGCAGGTCGTTGTCGGCGATCGGGCGCAAAGCCACCGGAGCGGATGTCGGCGCGCCAATGTTCAACAGCGCCTTCACCAGCACGCAACTCATCAGCTGCGGAAAATGCGCGAGGCCGATCTCGGCATTCTCGCAAACCTCGCGAACGATCGGGCCGATCTCGTTGGCATCGCTGAAGTCGTGGTGCCATTTGCCACCCGCGAGAAGCGCCGACTGGCCGTTGGCGACATAGGGGCTGTTGCGCGAGCGCGCCAGCTCGGTGCGCACGAACTCCACGAAGCTCTCGGCTTCCCCTTGTTTGCCGCTCCGCCCCCGGTAATTGACAAAAGCGCGCACGATTGGGTGCCCCACCGGCACGATCGAGCGGATCTTTAGATCGGCGTTGTCACCGAACGCCGGCAGGGCATAGGCCGCAAACACCGCCGATGCCTCGCCGCTGCGGATAAAGCTCGTCAGGTCGGCCGGCGAGGTGGGTGCGCCGCCCGACGGCTCCAGAGCGGTCCAGTTGTCGCCGAGAAAAGCTCTGAGGTGGGCCCGGCCCGGGAAAAGGTGTTCGTTGTACCCGTGGTAAACAACGATGTGCCGTATCATTAAAAGTCCTGCGATGGTATGGCTCGCGGCGGCGCGAAAGTTATCGTGAGGGCGCGCGACGTGGCAAGAAGTTAAAAACTTGGTAAGGAATAGGTAAAGAGGCGGGCTTTATCATGCGATGCCTTGGACGCATGTACGCTTTGTCCTTGGCGGCGGGTAGGATTGCGCCGCGATCTCAGGAGGTGATGAATGCAATTGAGCTGGGCCGATGTCGTCGAAAACACGCGGACTTACCGCGACAGTTTGCGGTTTCCCGACAAGGCCGATAGCCGGTTGCGAGACGGCATCCTGTTTCCGGCGATTTATCCGCGCTTTTCGCTGGCGGAGGCCAGGAAGATTTTTACGATCGGCTCATGCTTCGCGCGGAATATCGAAGAGAAGCTCAAGGGCTACGACGTACCGACGCTGAACTTTAAGCCGCCCCGGGAGGAATATCTCGAGGGCCGCTCCAACGCCCTTCTCAACGAATACAATCCGGGGACGATGTCCCAGCGCATCCTGAACGCGTTCGGCGTGACGGAACTGGTCGACGACACGATCGTCGATACGGCCGGTGGGGTGGTGGATCTGCTGTTGCCGACCGGAACTCCGGTCAGCCGCGATCGAGCGTTCGAACGGCGCCGCGAAATTTCTTTATTATATGCGGAGCTTGCCAGTGCCGATGCCGTCATCATCACCTTGGGTCTGGTCCAGGCCTGGTACGACACGGTGTCCGGTGCTTACCTCAACCGCCTCCCGCCGCGGGATGTGATCCGAGCGCACGGCGAGCGCTATGTGTTGCGGGTGCTCGATGTCGCCGAGGTGTTCCCGTTGCTCGATGAAGCAATTGGTGCCATCGCGCGCTGCGGCATCAAGGTGCTGCTGACCGTTTCGCCCGTGCCGCTGCAAGCGAGCCTCGCCGGCGGCGACGCTGTCGTCGCCAACTGCTATTCGAAGTCCGTCCTGCGGGTCTGCGCGCAGCAGCTCTATTTGAAATACCCGCTGGTCGATTATTTTCCAAGCTATGAGATCGCAATGTCGGGCGGGCTGAGCAGCTTTGGTCCAGACCAGGTGCATGTGCGCGACGCGGTTGTCGGTCAGATTACCGACTACATGCTGCGGGCGTATGTTGGCAAATAGCGGACGTTGCGTTTGGCGGAAAGGCTGCAAACAGCCGGGCTGATTTGAGATGTGCTGTGGGCTGCGCTTGCGGTGTGTCTGGCTTCTGCTGACGGTACTTGTCGTCTGTTGTCTGTTTTTGCCTGCGAGCCCAAAGGCTGCAGAAGCGGCTCAGCTTTCCTGCGGGCCATTTGCCGGGGCGCCATCGCCGCAACCTCGGCAGCTCACTCGACCGCCGCAGCGCATGGCCGAGATCGAGGCCGAAGCGAGTACGCGTTCCTTCCCGGTCGTATTCTTGGGAGACTCCTTAATCCAATTATGGGACCGGCAGATTTGGCAGCGGTATTTAACGGGATTTCCGGCGCTGAATGCCGGAGTGGGGGGCGATCGCACCGACCACCTGCTTTGGCGTCTGGAGAACGGGATGCTGGATCAACTGCACCCCAAGCTGATCGTGCTGCTGATCGGGACGAACGACCTCACCTTGGGGCGGCCGCCGGCTCTGGTGGCCGAGGGGGTGCGAACGATTTTGCTACAGCTCCAAAAGCGCTGGCCGCAAGCTTTGATACTCGTTGAAGGCTTGTGGCCACGCGACGACCGGCCCGATCAGCGGCAAAAAGCCGAAGACGTAAACGCCTTGATTGCCCGATGCGCCGGCGGGGCAGTTACTTATGCGGATTTCTCGAAGGTTCTGCTCGACCCTTCAGGCCAGCTATTGGCGGCGGCATACCAAACCGACAAGCTTCACCTCCGCCGGGGCGGGTACGAGAAGATCTCGCCCGCCATCGCCGAGAAGATCCAACAACTCCTCGGACCCGGAACCGCCCGCGGCTTCTCGTCCTCT
>VAZT01000103.1 GCA_005884825.1 Alphaproteobacteria bacterium | reverse complement strand
TGGCTTGCGCTGCTGCGAGATTGCAGTGGCCGGACGCGCCCGTACTCGAACTGCGCGATCTCGAGGTGCGCCGCCCGCTGCCATTCGACAAGGGTCGAATGCGCGAAGTGCGCGCCCTGATCGGCTCCGAGGAAGGGGATTGGGAGCTGGCGAGCCGCGTGCGGCTGTCGGACGAACCGTTCACGGTTCACGCTGTTGGACGCCTCGGCGCGGAAACCGATACCCGCCGGACACTGTGCTTCTCAGATTGCGGCGCCATTCGGCGCCGGATCGACGAGCAGACCCTTTATGAACTGGCGCGGCTCGCGGGGCTCGATTACGGCGCTCGGTTTCGAACCGTGAGCCTGATCGAGATCACTGGGCCGGACACGGCGGTCGCACATCTCGATCCCTCGCCCGTCGCCGAGGATGTCGGGCCTTATCTGGTTCACCCCGCCTTGCTCGACGGAGCCTTGCAGGCGCTGATCGGAGTCTTGGCCGACGACCGGGATCAGGTTCGGGGCAAGAGCTTTCTCCCTTGGCGTTTCGGGCGCGTGCGATTTCTGGCACCGTTCGGACGATTCCCTCGGCGTGCTGAATTGCGCCTTACCCGGATCGGAATCCGGTCGGTATCCGCCGACATTGCGCTCTGCGATGGCGACGGCGATCTCGTCGCGGAACTTTCGGAATGCTGGTTCCGTCGGGTGGAGCTGGCACGCGGAGGGTCGATTGACGATCGCGCCCTGCGCGTCGATCTCGTTCCCGCGCCGCTGGCCGAGTTCGCCACAGCCCCGGCAATGGAACGTGTCGGCGCCCTAATTTTGCGCCTTGCCGATGCTCGCGAGCCCGACCCCGCCCGGCGCGAACAAGCTCTGCTGCTCGATGCGCTGATCGGTTCGATCGCCCTTCGATCGATGATGCGCGTCGTCGATGCCGGCCATCCTTTCAGGATCAAAGATCTTGTCGAGACCGGCCTGCTGGCGCCGGCTTCCTTCGAAATTGCCGAATGGGCGCTGCGCCTGCTGGAGCGGTTCGGTGCCGCTGCCGAGGCCGGATCGGAATGGCGGATAGAGGCCACAACCGACCTGCCCGATACCGAAGAGGTCTGGCGCCTGCTGCTCGCGGATGCGCCGGATTTGGTTGCGGAGCTCGCCCTCGCGGCCGCCGCTGTCACCAGCCTCCCGAAAATTCTCGCCAACGGGCCGCGGTCACCGGACGCCTTACTCGCTCCGATGACGGAGCATCTGCTCCACTCGTCGCCCGCGAGCGCCTCCGCTGTCGGCCTGCTGTGCGATGCGCTCCAGGAGATCGCGACGAATTGGCCCCACGGCCGGCCGCTGCGGATCCTCGAGCTCGGCGCGATCGGAGGTGGAGCAACGCGTCGAGTGCTTGACCGTCTGGCGCAATCCGGCGCCGCTCTCGACTATGTCGCGACCAGTGGTGATGCCGAACAAAGTGCTCGGCTCTCGTTCCTGGCGGAGTCGTTCAATGGGGTCTCGGCCCGCCGGTGGTCGCCGCAGGATGGGACGGACGCGCTGGATCAGACTGGCTTCGACATAATCCTGGCGATAAACGCTTGCGCGCGCCTGCAGCTCGACGCCGGTATTTTCGCGGATCTGAGGCAGCTTCTCGCCCCTACCGGCGTTTTTGTCGCGATCGAGCCCGAGCCGAACCCGCTTTGGGACATGGTATTTGGCCAGGGCCCCGGATGGTGGCGGGCTGGGTCGCGGGCGGGCGATGGATCACCTCTCCGGTCCGCGGAAGAATGGTGTACCGAACTCGCTGCGGCAGGGTTCCGCTCTGCCGATGCCGTATCAAGCGTCTGGACGCCGTGGCCTTGCGCCATAGTGTGGGGAGCCGCTCCACCCCGCCAAGAACGTTCCCGGTCGGATCCTGGAGAACCGCGCTGCGTCTTGGTCGCCGCCGGCGATGCGGCACTCGCCGCCGTGGTACGTGATTGCCTCGGCGAGGCTGGCCACCGGGTCGCGATCGCTACTCAGGCAAATCCGCTTCCCGACGGATTGCCGGACCAAAGCCGTGGCGATGCACCGCCGCCTACTATCCTCTTTCTGGCTGAGGGCAACTGTCCTGACGACGCGACCGAGCTTGCCTCGCAGCAAATCGCTGCATTGGCGCGAGTGGCGACACAGGCGGCAGACCGTCACTCGGAGCTTTGGGTCATCACCTGTGATGCCCAGCAGTCGTCAGAGATGGGCGAAGCCCCGGGTCTCGTTGGTGGCGCGATATGGAGTTTCGCACGCGTGCTCGCCAACGAGATGCCGCGGCTCTCGCTGCGCCTGGTCGATCTGCCTGCAACCCTGGCGGCGAATGATCGTGCCCGTCAAATCGCCGCCGAATTGTCGGCCTCCAGCACTGAGAAGGAGATTGTCTGGACACCAGAAGGGCGGCATGTGCTACGGGTGCGCCGCGGTCTTCCACCGCGATTGGCCGATCCTTCCAACGTCCTGACGCTGGGGAGCCGACATCCCGGAGGTCTCGACTCTCTCGGATGGGAGGTCGGCGCGCCACGACCCGTCGGACCTGGCCAAGTCGAGATTGAGGTGCATGCCGCCGGGCTCAATTTCCGCGACATGATGTGGGCAATGGGGCTGCTGCCTGAGGAAGCGCTGATCGACGGATTCGCCGGCCCCACCTTTGGGCTGGAATGCGCGGGAATCATCCGCTCGGTCGGCTCGGATATAAAAGATTGGGCGGTCGGCGACCGGGTCATGGGATTTGCCCCCGCCTCGCTCGGCACCCGCGTCGTGACCATGGCGGAGGCGCTGGCGCCGATCCCGCCGGGAACGAGCTTTTCGGCGGCCGCCACGATCCCCGTAACATTCGTGACCGCGATATACGCGCTGGGGCATCTGGCAAAGCTCGCACCCGGAGAGCATGTCCTTATCCATGCTGCCGGCGGCGGCGTCGGGCTCGCCGCGATCCAGTACGCCAAGCATTGCGGCGCAGTCGTGATCGCCACGGCGGGATCGGAGGTGAAACGATCGTTCCTGCGCCTGGCCGGCGCCGATCATGTCCTCGACTCGCGCGATCTCGGGTTCTGCAATGAGGTGCGCGAGATCACCGGGGGGCAGGGCGTTGATGTCGTGCTCAACTCGCTGAGCGGCGAGGCGATGGAGCGCAGCCTGGAGATTCTAAGACCATTTGGCCGCTTTCTCGAACTGGGAAAACGGGATCTATACCTCAATCGGCGAATTCACTTGCGGCCGCTGCGCCAAAACATCTCCTATTTTGCGATCGATATCGACCAGCTGCCTACGCGACGGCCGGACTTGGCCCGCGATCTGTTGCACGAGGTATCCACGGCGCTTTCCGAGGGGGCTATCCGGCCGCTGGCTCACCGGATTTTCTCGTTTGGCGAACTCGACGATGCGATTCGACTGATGCAGTCGTCAGGGCATATCGGCAAGCTCGTGCTCGAACCGCGCGCCAATGCCGGCGTGCGGCTTCGCGAGCCGCCGACGATAACCTTGCGGCGCGATGGAACCTATCTCGTCACCGGCGGCATCGAGGGGTTCGGTTTCGAGGCGGCGCGATGGCTGGTCGCGCGTGGCGCCGGCTCGATTGCGCTGATGGGCCGCCGCGGGTTGGCTACGCCGGGATGCGACGCGAGAATCGGAGAACTCGAAGCCTCCGGCGCAGAGGTCCGCGTGTATCGCGGGGACGTCGCCGACCGCGCATCCTTGGCCGGGGTCCTCGAGGCGATCCGGACGGCCCGGCCGCCTCTCCGCGGCATCATACACGCTGCCTCGGCGATCGACGACGGTCTCGCCTCGGAGATCGAGATTGCGCGGCTGCAAACGGTGCTTCGGCCAAAGCTAGGTGGAGCGTTGGCTCTCGACGCCCTGACCCGGGACGATCCCATCGAGTTGTTCTTGCTGTTCTCCTCGGCGACGACTTTGGTCGGCGCGCCCGCGCAGGGCGCTTACGTGGCAGCGAATTCGGCCATCGAAGCCTTGGCGCGGCGGCGCCGGGCCGAGGGACGGCCGGGATTGGCCGTCGCCTGGGGACCGATCGCTGATGCCGGTTATTTGGCAGAACGGCCAGAGACCCGTGATGCGCTCGCCCGGCGACTCGGCGCGAAACCCACCTCCGCGTCCGAAGCGCTGGCGGGGCTGCCCGCGATGATCGCGAGCGGATTGCCCGTTGTCGCCTTCGCCGATACCAATTGGAACGAAGGCCGGCGCTTTCTACCTATCCTCGCCAGCCCGCTATTTTCGGAAGCCCGCACGAGCGGTTCGGCGTCGTCATCGGACGAGTCACTCAACGAGCAAATCGCCGGTCTCGACCCGGACGCCGCACTTGCCCTGCTCAAGACCGTCATTGCCGAGGAAGCGGCGACGATTTTGCGGCTGCCGGCGAGCGGAATCGACCCGCTTCGTCCGCTTTCGGAAATGGGGATGGACTCGTTGATGGCGGTTGAGCTTCGCCTCGCTCTCGAAAGCCGATTACGGATCGATCTGCCACTGGTTTCGCTCGCCGAGGGAACGAGTGTGGCATCGATCGCGGGGCGGTTGGCCACAGCGATCTCGACCGGACCGAAGGAGGGTGATCTTAGCGCCCTGGTCGCGCGCCACGAGGGTATGGACGAGCTGCCATTTCCTGCGGAGGATGCGCAGACGACCTCCGGAATGGTCGAGCCGAAATCGGTGGCCGCGGAATAGCCGATGGAACCGCGCCGGAACCTGTTCGGCCTGTCGGCTCAGGCCAAGGCGCTCCTCATCGAGAAGCTTTCTTCGACCCCGCCAGTGCGATCGCCGGGTCTCGTGCGCCGTTCAGACCCGGAGAATGACGACAATGCCGCGCGCTTGGACGTGTCAAAACTGGAAGGGTTCCGAGAAATCCGGATGATCCGCGAGGCCGCGGAGTTTCTCGGCATATCCGATCCCTTCTTTCGCGTGCACGAAGGAATCGCCGGGGCCGAGACGGTGATCGACGGCCGCTCCTTCGTCAATTTCGCATCATACAACTACATCGGTCTAAATGGGCATCCGGATATCGTGAGCGCCGCGAGGGCGGCAATCGACCGATACGGGACTTCCGTCTCGGCGAGCCGTCCGGTCTCCGGCGAGCGCCCCGTTCATCGGGATCTGGAGCACGCCCTCGCTCGCGTTCACGGAACCGAGGACTGCGTCGTCCTGGTTGGGGGCCATTCCACGAACGTCACTGTGATCGGACATCTGCTCGGCCGCGACGACGTGATCGTGCACGATGCGCTGATCCACAACAGCATTGTTCAGGGGGCAATGCTTTCCGGGGCGCGGCGGGTGCCCTTTCCGCATCTCGACCACGAAGCCGCCGAACGTTTGCTTCGCGAAACGCGCCCGCGCGGCGGGCATGCGCTCCTCGTTATCGAGGGGCACTACAGCATGGATGGCGATGTTCCCGATCTGCCGGCCTTCATTGCTGTTGCCCGCCGAAATCGGGCCTGGCTGATGGTCGATGAAGCGCATGCGCTGGGTGTGCTCGGACCGCGTGGTTTTGGCACCGCGGACCGGTTTGGCGTCGATCCAGGGGAGGTCGACATATGGATGGGCACTCTCAGCAAGAGCCTCGTGTCATGCGGCGGTTACATTGCCGGCAGCAAGGACCTCGTGGATTTCTTGAAGGTGGCGGCGCCCGGTTTCGTCTTTTCGGTCGGGATGACGCCGCCGGCTGCCGCCGCGGCGCTCGCAGCGCTCGAACTTCTCGAGTGCGAGCCGGAGCGCGTGCGCCGGCTCAATGACCGTGCCGCGCTGTTCCTCCGGCTTGCGCGGGAAGGCGGTCTCGATGTCGGCGGCTCGATCGGGGCTTCGATCGTGCCGATCGTCACCGGCAGCTCGATCCGCGCCGGGCGCCTCGCGCAGGCGCTGTTCGACCGTGGAGTCAACGTCCAGCCGATCCTCTACCCGGCGGTGCCGGAACGAGCCGCCCGACTGCGCTTTTTCGCGACTGCCTCGCACACTGAGGAACAGATCAGAGATACCGTCGATATATTGTTGGAAGAGAGTCGCCGCGTAGCGTCGGAGCCGAGCGATTTGGCGGCGGTCGCGCGCCACCTCGGGACACGGAGTTTGTTCTCCCGATAGCTGGCGCCGTGCCTTGTCACCGCAGCCGGAAATAGTGAACACTGAACAGTTCGCCGGGGTCAGTCCAGGTGTCGACCGGACGAAAGCCCGCGCGCGCCGCCAAGACCCGGAATTCGTCCACCGAATATTTATACGAATATTCAGTGTGGACTAGTTCATCCTTGGCGAAACGAAAACGCCTCCCCGCGATCTGCGCCGTCTGATGGGCGAGGCTGCGGATGTAGATTTCGACCCGGCCTTCAGCACTGCTGTAAAATGCCAAATGCTCGAACCTATCGATGTCGAGATCGCCGTCGAGTTCGCGGTTGACGCGTTCGAGGAGGTTGAGGTTGAACGCGGCGGTCACCCCGGCTCGGTCGTTGTATGCTGCCTCGAGGATGTCTGTCTCTTTCTTCAGATCGACGCCGATCAGCATTTCGCCTTTCGGCCCGAGGATGTGCGCGTAGTTGGCGAGAAACGCGACGGCGGCATCCGGCTCGAAATTGCCGATCGTCGAGCCGGGGAAAAATCCAACCCGCTTCCCTCCAGCGCCGGGCAACGGCGGCAATGGAAAAGGGCGGGTGTAGTCGGCGCAAACGGCTACGACCGGCACCGACGGAAAATCCTCGGCCAAACCGATTGCGGCATCGCGCAAGTGTTCGCGCGAGATGTCGACCGGGACATAGGCCGCAGGCCGCTCGAGAGCCTGAAGCAGGATTCGGATTTTTTGGCTGGCGCCGCTGCCGAACTCGATGACGCGGCAATGCGGTCCCATCTGAGCCGCGATATCGCTCGAGTTCTCTTCAAGGATAACGACCTCGGTACGGGTCGGATAATATTCGGGCAGACGGCAGATTTCCTCGAATAATGCCGAGCCCCGCGCGTCATAAAAGAACTTGCATGGAATCCGCTTAGGGGCGCGCTCGAGCCCCGCCAGCACCGCATCCCGGAAGCTTTCTTCGCCGGGTGCCAGATCATGGAAGGCAAAGCGCGCGCCATTTTTCATCCAAAATCCTCCGCCAGCCGCAACCCGGCGAAGGCCCAACGCGCCGACGGCGGAAAAAAGTTGCGATACGTGGCCCTGATGTGCCCCGCCGGGGTGATCGCCGACCCGCCCCGCAGCACGACCTGATTGCACATGAACTTACCGTTATACTCGCCCACCGCGCCGCCGGCCGGACGAAAGCGTGGGTAAGCGATATAGGGACTAGCCGTCCATTCCCATACGTCGCCGTACATTTGCCGCAGCTGGGAGGTGGCGTCCGACGAGGCGTCCGCGCAGGGGTGAAAATGGCCGCGATCGGCGAAGTTGCCCCGGATCGGCACATCTTCGGCCGCCGTCTCCCATTCCGCTTCGGTCGGCAATCGTTTCCCCGCCCATCTGGCGAAGGCATCGGCTTCGTAAAAGCTGAGGTGGCATACCGGCTCGGCCGGATTCAGCCGGCGGCGGCCGGATAACGTAAAGACCGACCACTCCCCGCCTTCGCGAAGCCAATAGAGCGGCGCCTCCCAGCATTGCTCCCGGATCGTCGCCCACCCGTCGGACAACCAGAATTCCGGTCTCCGGTAACCAGCGTCCTCGATAAAGCCTAGGTATTCGCCACAGGTCGCCGGCCGCGAAGCGAGGCGAAACGGGTCGAGCCAGATCTTGTGCCGGGGGCTCTCATTGTCGAAAGCGAAGCCAGATGCCGAGTGTCCGATCTCCTTTAGGCCGCCGTCAAATTCAACCCAATTGAGAGGGTGCTCCGTGGCCTGCACCTGCAACTGCGGCGCCTGATAGGCCGGTAGTAGAGGGTTGAGCGAGAAAACGTGCTTGATGTCCATCAGAATCAGCTCCTGATGTTGCTGCTCGTGGTGAATGCCGAGCTCGAGCAGAGTCGCGATCGCGCTCCATTCCGGTTCGGCGACCCGCTCGATCAACCGGGCCATCGCCGACCCCACGTGATCGCGGTAGGCCATGACGATATCGACGGTCGGGCGCGACAACAGGCCGCGCTGGGGCCGCGGGTGACGCGGGCCGACCGCCTCGTAATAGGAGTTGAAGAGGTAGCCGAAAGCAGGATCGAACACCCGGTAATCGGAGTCGAACCGGGCCAACAGAAATGTCTCGAAAAACCAGGTGGCATGCCCCAGGTGCCATTTTGTCGGGCTGACGTCCGGCATCGACTGGATCGACTGATCCTCTGGCGTCAAGTTGGCGGTCAGCGCTTCGGTCTCGCGCCTTATCGCTTCAAACCGCTCAAAGGCGGCACGGCGATCGGCATGGTAAGCTTTTTCTTGCACGGCAACTTCGAGCACGACGTCCCCCATACCCTAGCATTGACCCCGCTAACACCGGCATCGCCGAGTGGTTTCGCTAGCTCAGATAGCGATCGCGGAGATGACGCTCGAAGCTAGCCGCTCCGAGCGGCTGTCCGGTGGCGGTTTCGACCAACTCGGCCGTCGACAGCAGCGATCCCTTAGAATGCACCCGCCCGCGTGCCCAGCCGAGCAGCGGCGCAAATTCGCCCTCCGCAATCGCCTGCATCAGGCCGGGGACATCGCGCCGCGCCGCTTCGAACAATTGGGCCGCGATCAGCGCGCCGAGGGTATAGGTCGGGAAATAACCCCAATTGCCATCGTACCAGTGAATGTCCTGTAGACAGCCCTCGCGGTCGTTGTCCGGCGCGACCCCGAGCATTTCGCGCATCGCAGCCGCCCAGGCGCCGGGAAGGTCCGTCGGATCGAGGTCGCCGGCGAGCATCGCGCGTTCGAGTCGGTAGCGCAGAATCACATGAGCGGGATACGTTACCTCATCGGCATCGACGCGAATGAAACCGCGCCGAACCCGGATCTGACGCCGGTACAGCGCCTCGACTTCCCATTCCGGCCCATCGCCGCCAAAAGCCTTGCGAATGATCGGTGCCGCATAGGTTAAGAAAGCGCGGCTACGGCACACCTGCATTTCGAGCAGCAGCGATTGGCTCTCGTGCATTGCCATGCCGCGGGCACGGCCGACCGGCTGAAGCCGCCATTCGGCCGGGAGCCCTCGCTGATAGAGGGCGTGCCCGGTCTCGTGCAGTACCCCCATCAAGGCGCGCGCAAAGTCGTCCTCGTCGTAGCGGGTCGTGATCCGCACATCTTCGGGGGTGCCGCCGCAAAACGGATGGGCGCTGATGTCCAGCCTGCCATGCGCGAAGTCGAAGCCTATGCGTTCCATCAACCGCATTGCGATGCGGCGCTGCGTTTCGATCGGGAATGGGCCGCAGACGGGCGCCGAGGGTAGAGCCGCCTGGCGGCTCAGGGCGGCCTCGATCAAATCGGGCAAGAATTCTGCGATTTCATCGAACAGGCGATCGATTTCGGCGACCGAAGCGTCTGGCTCGTATTGGTCGAGGAGCGCCTCGTAGGGGCTTTTTCCGAGGCGTTCGGCTTTGACGGCGGCGATTTCGCGTTCGATGTGGATGATTCGCTCGAGGCCCGGAAGCACGGCGGCAAAGTCGTTTTCCAAACGGCCCCTGCGCCACACGGCTTCGCATTCCGAGCAGGCGCGCGACTCGGCCTCGACAAGCGCGCCCGGCACCGCTGTGGCGTGCAGCCAGCGTCGGCGCATCTCGCGCAAATTGGCGCGTTGCCACTCTCCGAGCTCATCGCTTGCCGCGTCGGCTTCGGCCAGCAAAGCCTCGATTTCCGGCGCGACCAGATGCTGATGCGCGATCAGCCGCAAAGTCGCGAGCTGCTCGGCTCGCGCCGCCGCTCCGCCAGCGGGCATGATTGCGGCGGTGTCCCAGTGGAGAACCGAGATTGCTTGCTCGATCGCGCCCAGTCGTCTGAACCGCTGTTCCAGCTCACGATAGGCGGTCATCGCAGTCCCGCGTTACGGCGATGGAACAGGACATAGATGACGATCAGCGCAACCGCCAGTGAAAACCACGTTATCGCATATTGCAGGTGGTTGTTCGGCAGCGTGAGGCGGGTGACGCCGCCTTTCGGCCACCCGCCGGGGTTGGGCGTCGCATCGGCGTCTATGTAGAACGGTGCTACCCGATCGAGTTGGTCGGCCGCGCTCATTGCCGGAAGATCGACCCAGAACCAGTAGTTCAGATCGGGGCGGTTGTCGGGCAGAAACCAGTTCGGTTTCCCGGCTGGCGGCAGACGCAGCAAACCTCTCACGCGAATCGTACCGGCGATCTGGCCGGCGGCGCGCTTTGCCGGATCCTTCAGCTCGGCCGGAATGTATCCGCGATTGACGAAGACGATGCGACCCGCCGGCTCCAGCAGTGGGGTCAGGACCTGATAGCCCTGTCCTCCCCCCTCCGAGGTCGCGCCGAGAAAGATTTCCTTGTCATTGAGGAACACACCTTCATCGCTGACGTGGCGGAACTCCATGTCGCGCGCTTCGGCAAGGCTTTTCGGCACGGCCGCCGGGGCGGCTGCTACCGCGGCCTGGCGCTGCGCGATCAGATCCTTCTTCCAGAAAAGCCGCTCGACCTGCCACGCACCCAGCGCGAGGCAGATCAGCAACATCGGCAGGGAGAACACGGTTGGCCACAGCAGCGGCCGAAAATTCGTCATCTAAGACGATGCGAGCGCAAGCAAGGCTTCAAGAGGGAGGCGGCGCGACCAGGAGATGGTGACGATATTGCAGCGCGATAAGACCGGCTTTCAGCGGCCGTAACATAGCAATCGCGCCGCCGATGATGAACGGCGTCCACAGCGCGAGATGTATCCAGATCGGGGGCGAGAATTTTATCTCGACCAAAGCGGCGAGCGCTACGACGATCAAGCCCAGGAACAAAATGACGAAAACGGCCGGGCCGTCTCCCGCGTCTTGTCCGGAGAGATCAAGACCGCAGACCTCGCACGCGCCGCGCACCTTCAGGAGGCCGGTAAACAATCTTCCTTGGCCGCATCGTGGGCACCGGCAGCCGAGCGCGGCGCGGATCGGGGAGATTGCCGGAACCTCATTCATCCCGCGACGCCGGCGCCGCCGCTGCCCTCGCCCCACCAATAGACGCAAACAAAGAGGAACAGCCACACGACGTCGACGAAATGCCAATACCACGCGGCCGCCTCGAACCCGAAGTGATGGTCGGGTCTGAAGTGCCCCGCCCACGCTCGAAAGAGGCAAACGATCAGGAACGTCGTGCCGATGATGACGTGGAAACCGTGAAACCCGGTCGCCATGAAGAACGTCGACGGATAGATCCCGTCGGTGAAGTGAAACGGGGCATGGCTGTACTCGTAAGCCTGAACCGACGTAAAGCAGAGGCCGAGAAAGATCGTCAGCGCCAGTCCGCGCAGCAAGCCGCTACGGTCGCCTTCGATCAGCGAATGATGCGCCCAGGTAACCGTCGTCCCCGACAGCAGCAAGATCAACGTATTCAGAAACGGGAACTCGAAAGGATCGAACGGGTGGATGGTCTTGGGTGGCCAAGTGCCGCCGACCGGGAACAGGCTCGATGCAAAAAAGGCCCAGAAAAACGCGGCGAAGAACATCACCTCGGAGGCGATGAACAGCGCCATGCCGTAACGCAGCCCAAGCTGCACGACGGGCGTATGATACCCCTGAAATGTCGCCTCGCGAACGACGTCGCGCCACCACACCGCCATCGTCGCCAGCACCGCGATGGCCCCGATGATCAAGAGAGTCCAGCCATAGCCATGCATGTAGAGGACGCCGCCAGTGGTGATCAGACCGGCGGCAATCGCGCCGACCAGCGGCCAGATGCTCGGGGCGACGAGATGATAGGGGTGCTTCGGCGGGGCGTGCGCTTCGCTCATGGATGGCGGCTCGGATCGGTCAATTTACGGAAGCTGGCTGCGATCGAGGTGCCGCGGACGCGGTCGGAGAGGCAGCCTCGGGGGCCCGAAACATCGTATAGGACAATGTGATCGAGCGGACCTCGCTCGTGCTCGGGTCGGTCAAAATATCGGGATCGACAAAGAAAACGACCCCCATATCCACGCTTTGACCGGGTGCGAGGGTCTGATTGTTGAAGCAGAAGCACTGCAGCTTATCGAAGTAGATCCCGGCCTTGGTCGGGGTAACGTTGTAGACCGCCTGGGCGGTAACGGGCGCCGCAGTGCGGTTGACGGCGCGGAAAAGGACCTGGCTCTGAGCGCCGGGATGAACCGCGATCTTGCTCTGCAAGGGGCGGAATTCCCAATCGAGACCGGGGGCAACCTGGGCATCGAAGCGCACAATGATCAGTCCCGCGGCGATTCGGGTCGGCGGCGCCCCCGCACGCTGGGTGGTGCCGCCAAAGCCGGTCGCGGCGCAGAACAGCCGGTAGAGCGGTACCGATGCAAAGGACAGCCCCACCATGCCGGCGGCTACGGAAACCAGCAGCACGACCGTCCCGGCGTTGCGCCGGTTGAGCGATCTGCGGGCCGTCGCCATACTCCTATCCTCCCATCCGGACGATGGCGAGGGCGTAGAACAGCGCGGCAAGTGCGACGAGGACGGCAACCAGCGCGCGGTTGCGGGCCCGAATGGTCTTTTCCCGGTCGCGGTCCGCGGCGATCAAAGCCAAGCCCCGCTCGCGTGGTCGATCAGCAAGAGGCTGAAAATCAGAAACAAATAGAGTAATGAGAAGGCGAACATTCGGCGGGCACTGCGATCGGTCGGATCGCGCCAAACAAGAACCGCCCAGCCGGTGAAGACAGCGCTCAACAACAAAGCGCCGGCGCCATAAAGTGGGCCCGCAATTCCGAGCAGCCAGGGCGCCAGGGCTGCAGGCCACAGCACGACCGTATAGAGCAGCATCTGTCGTTTGGTTTCGCGTGCCCCGGCGACGACCGACAACATCGGCACGCCCGCGGCGGCGTATTCGCCGGCGCGGTACAGCGACAAGGCCCAGAAGTGCGGCGGGGTCCAGAAAAAGATGACCGCAAACAGCGCGATCGCGCCCCAGCCGATATCGCCGGTGACTGCCGCCCAGCCGATCATCGGCGGGAAGGCGCCCGCGGCGCCGCCGATCACGATGTTCTGCGGCGTTCGGCGCTTGAGCCAGATCGTGTAGACAAAGACATAAAAGGCGATCGTGAGAGCGAGGAGCTCGGCGGCCACGGTGTTGACCGCCAACCCCATCATCAGCACCGCCCCGATACCGAGCGCAACACCGAAGCCGAGCGCCTCGCCGGGCATCATCCGCCCAGCCGGCAATGGCCGGCTAGCGGTCCGCCGCATCACTGCGTCGATATCGCGATCGTACCACATGTTAATGGCGCCGGCGGCGCCGGCCCCGATAGCAATGCACAGCACTGCGACTATTGCCAGCAATGGATGGAGATGGCCAGGCGCCAGAACGAGCCCGACCAGCCCTGTGAAGACGACGAGCGACATCACCCTAGGCTTGAGAATTTCGAGATAATCCGCAACCGCCGCCGTCGGCCTCGTGGCGAGGCGCAGTGGAATGGACGGTGGGGTCTCGGACAAGTCGCTCACGAAGATGCCTGCTCCGTTAAACGACTACCGGCAATTCTTCGTAACTGTGGAACGGCGGCGGCGAAGACACCCTCCATTCGAGGGTGGTCGCGCCCTCGCCCCAGTAATTGGCGCCGACCCGCCGACCCGCCGTCAAGGTGTGCAGCACGATAAACACGAAGAACAAGGTCGAGGCGAACGAAATGAAGGACCCGATCGATGCGATAAAATTCCAGGGGGCGAACGCATCGGGGTAGTCGGCGATCCGTCGCGGCATGCCGGCGAGCCCGAGGAAATGCATCGGAAAGAACGTCAGGTTCACCCCGATAAAGCTGGTCCAGAAATGGATCTTGCCCCAAGTCTCATTGTACTGGCGGCCGGACATTTTCCCGATCCAGTAATAGAAACCGGCAAAGATCGAGCACGCCGCCGACGGTAAACAGGAAGATGAAGCCCATCGCCCACAGCATCGGCGTCTTGAAATCGATCGAGCCACCCCACATCGTCGCAATCCAGGAAAAGATTTTGACGCCGGTGGGCACCGCAATGACCATCGTCGCCGCGGTGAAATAGGCGCGCGTATCAACCGAGATCCCGGTCGTGAACATATGATGCGCCCACACGACAAAGCCGATCACGCCGATCGCGACCATCGCATAGACCATGCCGAGATAGCCAAAAACCGGCTTTTTCGAGAAGGTCGAGACGACCTGCGAGATCATCCCGAACCCCGGCAGGATGAGGATGTACACTTCGGGATGGCCGAAGAACCAGAACAGGTTCAGGAAAAGGAGCGGGTCGCCGCCGCCCGCCGGATCGAAGAAGGTCGTGCCGAAATTGCGGTCGGTCAGCAGCATGGTGATCGCTCCCGCGAGCACCGGCAGCGACAAGAGCAGCAAGAATGCCGTCACCAGGATCGCCCACACGAACAGCGGCATCTTGTGCATGGTCATGCCGGGCGCGCGCATGTTGAGGATCGTGGTGATAAAGTTGATGGCGCCCATAATCGACGACGCGCCGGCAAGGTGCAGCGAGAAGATCACCATGTCGACCGCCGGCCCGGGGTGCCCGACCGGACCGGAAAGCGGAGGGTAAACCGTCCAGCCGACTCCGGCGCCCTGCCCCACCATCGTCGAGCCGAGAAGCAGCGCAAAAGCCGGGACCAAGAGCCAGAAGCTGACGTTGTTCATCCGTGGGAAGGCCATATCCGGCGAGCCGATCATCAGCGGCACCATCCAGTTGCCGAACCCGCCGATCATCGCCGGCATGATCACGAAGAACACCATGATCAGCCCATGGGCCGTGACGATGACGTTGTACAGCTGATGGTCCGAGATGAACTCATTGGCCGGATGCATCAGCTGCAGCCGCATGATGACCGAGAGCAGGCCGCCGATCACCCCGGCGGCGATCGCAAATAGCAGGTAAAGGGTGCCGATATCCTTGTGGTTAGTCGAGCAGAACCAGCGGACAAAGAACCCCGGTGCGTGGCCGTGGCCATGCACGTCATGGCCGTGCAGGTCGGCGACGTCGATACCGCGCTCATAAGCCATTTCCCGCTCCCTCGATTTCAGTTTCCGGCCGGGCTCGGCTGGGCCGCCTGCGTCGCAGCCGCGGCGATGCGCACCGCATCACCGCCTTCGTCTTTATGGGCGAACTTCTTTTTGGCATCGCCCAGCCAACGCTGGAAATCGTCTTTCGATACCGCCTCGATCTTGATCGGCATGAAGGCGTGGTTGATGCCGCAGATCTGATTGCATTGACCGTAGTAAACACCAGGGTGCTCGACATCCATCCAGCTCTCGTTGAGCCGGCCGACGATCGCATATTCCTGGACTCCGAAGGACGGCACGAACCAGCTGTGGATCACGTCGGTGCCGGTCACATAGATGCGGATCACCGTGCCGACCGGCACGACCAGCGGATTGTCGACGTCCAGCAGCCGCTTCTGGCCGGGCTTCAGATCCGCCTCCGGAATGATATTGCTGTCGAAGCTCAGCCCATTTTGGTCCGGGTACTCGTAGGTCCAATACCATTGATGCCCCGTGACTTTGATCGTCATGTCCGGGCTCGGCACCCGGTCCATGTAATACATCAGCTTGAAGGACGGTATCGCGATAATCACGAGGATCAGAACCGGCACCACGGTCCAGAGCATCTCGATGACGGTGTTGTGCGAGGTCCGCGTCGGCACCGCATTCCGTTCGTGGCGAAAACGAACAATGACGTAGAGCAGGAGACCCAAGACGAACAGCGTGATCAGACAGATTATGATCAAGAGTTCGTCGTGAAATGCCGTCAGCCGGTCTTTGACCGGCGTCGCCGGCGGCTGCATTCCGATTTCCCAGGGCCACGGCCCCTCCGCCCAAGCGAACGCAGCGAACGCAGTACTGCCGATCGACACCAGCGCCAGCATAAACCATGGGCGGGCTACGACCTTCTTTGTGTACAATCTCGTCATCTCACCTTGAGCCTGCAGCCTCGCACCCGCGGCGGTGTCTCCGAGAGGGCTCTCGAGCAGGAAAGAACCGTCCTCACCCGCTCAACTACAACCGCATCTCCAGATCTGTTCGAGTCCCGATGCCAAGGGAAGCTATACCATAGCTCCCCGGGACAACAACCAACGCAAACCCGGCTGCGCCCGTTTGCGTCAAGCCGCCGCACGCGCAAGCTGTCGATGCGAAGTCTATACGTCGCGGAAGTTCCGCCTTTCTCTAAAGGTCGGCTGCGACCATATTGAGGCCGACCCGCAATGGAGTTGCAAATGAGCGATCTCGCCGTCACCGACGCGCTGTTTTTCGAACGGACGGGCATGGACCCGCGCCGCATCGAGACGCTCGTCGACCAATCCTTGGCCGGAATGGATGACGGCGAGCTCTATCTCGAATACAGCCAGTCCGAGAGCCTGGCGCTCGACGACGGCCGGATCAAGAGTGCGAGTTTCGATACGACGCAGGGGTTTGGTCTGCGGGCTGTTGCCGGTGAGGCTGCCGGTTATGCGCACGCGTCCGAATTGTCCGAGGCCGCGATCCGCCGCGCGGCCGATACTGTCCGGGCGGTAGCGAGCGGTCACTCGGGGGTTTTCGCCGCGCCCCCTCCCGGGACAAACCGGAGCCTCTACACCGAGCAAAATCCGCTTGGCCTCGTGGATCTCGGGGCAAAAACACGGCTCCTGGCGGAAATAGACGCTTACGCGCGCAGCAGCGACCCGAGGGTGAGGCAAGTCATGGCTTCGCTCAGCGGCGTCTGGCAGGCGGTGCAGATCATTCGGCCCGATGGCCGGCGGGTCGCCGATATCCGGCCGCTGGTGCGGCTCAGCGTCGCAATCGTCGTCGGCGATGGCGACCGTATGGAGACCGGCTCCTCCGGCGCGGGGGGCCGCGTCGGCTACGATCTCTATCTCGATCCGCAGCAATGGAAGGCACAGGTCGATGAAGCCTTGCGCCAAGCGCTCGTCAACCTCGGCTCGGTACCTGCGCCGGCGGGCGAGATGACCGTCGTGCTGGGGCCGGGGTGGCCGGGGGTCATGCTGCACGAGGCGGTCGGCCACGGGCTCGAGGGCGATTTCAACCGTAAGAAGACGTCGGCTTTTTCCGGAATGATCGGGCAGCGTGTCGCGAGCGAGGGTGTGACGGTGGTCGACGACGGGACAATGCCCGACCGGCGCGGCTCGCTGACCGTCGACGATGAGGGTACTCCGACGAATCATACCGTCCTGATCGAGGACGGGATTCTCAAAGGCTATATGCAGGATCGGATGAACGCACGCCTCCTCGGCGCCGCTCCGACGGGGAACGGCCGACGCCAGAGTTTTGCGCATGCCCCGATGCCGCGGATGACCAACACCTACATGTTGGCCGGCCGCCATGACCCGGTGGAAATCATGGCCTCGGTCAAGCGCGGCCTCTACGCGGTCAATTTCGGCGGCGGGCAGGTCGACATCACCTCCGGCAAGTTCGTCTTCTCTGCCTCCGAAGCGTATCTGATCGAGGACGGCAAGGTCGGACCGGCGGTCAAAGGCGCAACTCTGATCGGCAACGGGCCGGATGCGCTGACCAAAATCACGATGATCGGTAATGATCTTCGCCTCGACGATGGGATCGGCACCTGCGGGAAGGACGGTCAGAGTGTGCCGGTCGGTGTCGGGCAGCCGACGTTGCGGATGGACGGGCTGACGGTCGGCGGCACGAGCGCGTGAGGCGCGTTGCAGCCGCGCTCTTCCGAACCGCGCTCCTGTCACCGGCAGTATTAACCACGTATCCATCTGATCCAGCTTGGGCTTGCGCGGATTTCGCGAAGGCGCCGTCGAGCCACTGGTCGCTGATTACCAAGGCCGGGGTCTCGTGGCTGGGAACACCCTGCGGCGAGCGCTTTTTCAGCCTTGGGGTCAATGTCCTGGACGGCGGCTATGCCGAGCGCGAGGAGGCCGGCAAGGTTTGGTACAGCTGGAAGGCCTTTGCCCCGACTTTGGCAGATTGGGCGGCTGAAGCCCGCCACCGTCTGTTCACCTGGGGCTTCAACAGCGCCGGCGGCTGGGCACTCACGCCCGAGACCCTGAAACTTCCGACAATTATCAATCTCGAACTCGGTCGCCTCGCCCGGTTTCACTGGTTCGATCCATTCGACCCGGAAACCGAGAAGCGGATGGATGAACTGGCCCGCGAGCTTGTCGGGCCCTACCGCGGTTCGCCCTACCGGATCGGTTATTTCTCGGATAATGAAGTCGGCTGGTGGGCCGGAGCATTGTTCGTTTTCTATTCGGCCAAGCCGGCGAGCTCGTTTACCAAGCAGCGCTGGGTCGAAACGCTGCACCGGCATTATGCCGGTGACTGGTCGGGCTTTGCCGCGGATTTCCTGCCGCCCGCCGGCATCGCTTCATGGGAGGCCCTCCTCGCCACCACGGAGAGAACCCGGATGAGGCCGGGAGGCGCGGGGATCAACGCGGTGCGCGAGTGGGCCGGTATCGTCGCCGAGCACTACTACACCCTCGCCGAGCGCGCGATCCGCGCCGCCGACCCCGATGCCCTGTATTTCGGTGACCGGCTGCCGATCTACTACGATCCGGCGGCGGTGCGGGCGATGGCACCGCACGTCGACGCGATTGCGGCGAACTACAACGTCGACAGCGCCGACGGCTGGATCGCGGATTACTTTTTCGACGGGCTCAGGAAATTATCCGGCGGCAAACCGGTCCTGATATCCGAGTGGTTCTTTGCGGCCCGCGAGAACCGCACGGGGAACCGCAACAACGGCCACCTGATGACGGTCGCGACGCAGAACGAGAGGGGTATCGGTGCGGCTGCCGCCACCCTCAATTTCGCGGCGATACCGGAAATAGTCGGGGCCCACTGGTTCCAGTACTACGACCACCCCAGGGGCGGGCGTCGCGACGGAGAGGATTACGATTTCGGGCTGGTCGATATCAACGACCAGCCCTATCAACGGCTGACCTCGGACCTCGCTATCGCCAACCGGCGCGTTCGCCAGGTTCACTCCAGCGCGGCGATTTCAACGACACCTTCAGCATCGTCAAGCGTAATCCTGCTGCCGCACGCGGCGATTTCCGTCGACGATCATTCGCTCGCCGATTGGCCCAAGCCGTCCAGCCTCTTGCCGCGGCTCCGGCCCTCGCCGGGTGCCGTCGAGTTCGGGGAGGCTTACCTCTCGTGGAGCGAGCAAGGCCTCGCCCTGGCAACAATCGGACAGGATTACTTCGACATCGACCTTTTCGCCTATGAGGGCGGCTTTCCGCTGATCGACGCCTACCGGGTCGAGCTGGGGATTGACGCCGGCACCGGGCCGCGGCGCTTCACGCTGTTCTTCATCCCGCCGCGCACCAAGCTGCACGACCATCCGGAAATGGCGGCACAGCTGTGCGCGGGGCCGGCGCAACAGGCGATTAGCATGGGTTGTACCGAGGTCAGAGGCGCCAAAGCCGCCTATTTCGGCGCCGACCAGCCCCGGATCACGGCGGAAATGGTCATCCCGTGGTCGGCGCTCGGCATTGATGCGCCCACCCCAGGAGCTCAACTGCGCGCCGAAATCGCCGTTACCTCATGGCACCGCGAACGCTGGATGTCGCTGTCCGGCCGTCCGCCACCGGCAGCGATGGAAGACCCGCAGGGCTGGCGCGCGATGCGGCTCGGCAACGGCCCGCAAATGATCGAGACGTCCCCGGCGCACCCGGTGCTGGCCCCCGGCTGACCGCCTCAATAGGCGTAATCGGTAAACACCGGATCGATCTTGCCGCCCCAGCGGGTGCCGAAGTCTTCGAGCAGTTCCTCGGCCGGGGTGCGTCCGGAGCCGGCTATCGCGAAGAGCGGGTCGAGAAAATGGGTCTCGTCCTCGCCGGCGCTATTGCGGCGCGCCCGGCGATGCAGTCCTTCGCGCGCGATCTCCAGCATTTCGAGCGCGATGTCGCGCAGTGTGCGGGAGCGCAGTGGCGTCGCGAGGCCGCGCCGCGGCACGTCGCGACGCATCATTTCGCGCTCCTCTTCGGTCCAATTCGTGATCAGGTCGTAAGCCGCACTGAGCGCCGTTGAATCATAGAAAAGCCCGACCCATAGAGCCGGCAGCGCGCAGAGGCGGCGCCACGGACCCCCGTCTGCTCCCCGCATCTCAAGGAATGTTTTGAGCCGCACCTCGGGAAAGGCCGTCGTCACGTGGTCGGCCCAGTCGCCGATACGTGGGACATCATTGGTCAGCGCCGGCAGCTTGCCGGCCATGAAATCTCGGAAGGATTGTCCGCTCGCTTCGATGTATCTGCCATCGCGGTACACGAAATACATCGGCACATCGAGCATGTAGTCGACGTAGCGTTCGAACCCGAAGCCCGGCTCGAAGACAAACGGCAACGTGCCACAGCGGTCCGGGTCTGTATCGGTCCACACGTGGCTGCGATAGCTCAGAAAACCGGAGGGGTGTCCTTCGACAAACGGCGAGTTGGCGAAGAGCGCGACGGCGATCGGTTGCAGCGCCAAGCTTACACGGAATTTCTTCACCATGTCAGCCTCGGACTGGTAGTCGAGGTTGGCCTGCACGGTGCAAGTGCGCAGCATCATATCGAGGCCGAGGCGGCCTTTTTTCGGCATGTAGTCGCGCATGATCCGGTAACGCGCTTTCGGCATAAACGGTATATCTTCGCGGCGCCATTTCGGGTCGAAGCCGAGCCCGATCATGCCGAGCCCCAGATCGTCACAAACTTCACGCACCTGCCGCAGATGCTCGTGCACTTCGTCGCAGGTTTGATGCACGGTTTCGAGCGGCGCTCCGCTCAGCTCGAACTGGCCGCCCGGCTCCAACGTGATCGAACATCGAGCATCATTGGTCAGAGCGATCGTATTGCCGTTCTCGACGATCGGCTTCCATCCGAAACGCGTCATCTCCCGCAGCACCGCGCCGATCCCGTCCGGCCCCTCATAGGGGACCCGGCGCAGATCCGAGCGCCGGAACACGAACTTTTCGTGCTCTGTGCCAACACGCCATACCACAGGCGGTTTGCAGCCGGATTCGAGGTATTCGACAAGCTGCCGCTTGTGGGTGATCGGCGCTCCCGGCGTACTCGGAGTGGTCGTCATCCTCAGCGCAACTCCAGCGGTAACGTGGCGGCAGCCCGATTAAGCAACCGTTAAATCAGCAACAGGCAAAAGCGGTCAACGGGTACGGACGCGGCGCCAGTCACCGGCAATCGCCTGAAACACCGCGACCGCGGCGAGCGTGGCGGTTTCGGCACGCAACACCCTTGGGCCGAGCCCGACGCGCGTAACAAAGGAGAGTTTGCCCAAGGCGTCAAGCTCCGTTTCATCGAAGCCTCCTTCGGGACCGACGAAGAGCGCCACCGGTCCTGGCGAAAGGTGTGCTACCACATCGCTGATCGGCTCACCGGCGCCGCTCTCGTCGCACAGAATGAGCCGGCGCGCCGCCGGCCATGAGGCCAAGAGCCGGTCGAGCCGTTGCGGGGCTCGCAGCTCGGGCACCGAGAGCCGTTCGCTCTGTTCCGCGGCCTCGACAGCATGCGTCTGCAACCGATCGAGATTGACGCGCTCGGCCTGGGTTCGCGCCGTCCAGACCGGCAAAAGTGCCGCAACGCCTAGCTCGGTCGCCTTTTCGACGAGCCAGTCGAGCCGCGCTCGCTTGATCGGGGCAAAGACGAGCCACAGGTCCGTTTCGGCTGCAGGTTCGGCGTCGCGCAATTGACTTTCTACCGCCAGCGAGGCGCCCTTGCCGATTTCGGACACGCGGCAAAGCCATTCCCCATCGGTGCCGTTGAACACCGCAACCGCTGCCCCCGCGCCGAGACGCAAGACCGACCGCAAATAATGCGCCTGCGCCCGATCCAGCTCGATTGCCGCGCCGGAGGAGAGTCCGGCCGCAACGTAAAGCCGGGTGATGCGGCGCTCGATCATTCTGCGGTCTCGAACTGTGTCGGTTCCACGGCTAAACTTGGGCTTTGCGATAGCGAAAATGATCTCTCGTTCAGCAAAAAATGGCGGGGTTGCCGCGCAACCTGGTGAGGGGGAGCCGGCCGCCGGCGCGGACCCAAGCGACATTCATCGAGGCGACTGGGTCGAGCGCAACCTGGCGCCGCGTTGGCGGCCATATGCCCGCCTTGCCCGGCTGGATCGTCCGATCGGAACCTGGCTCTTGCTGTTCCCCGGCTGGTGGGGCATCGCGCTCGCTTCGCAGCGCTGGCCCGACCCGCTCTTGCTGGTGCTTTTTGCGATAGGGGCCGTCACGATGCGCGGCGCCGGCTGCACGCTGAACGACATCGCCGACCGAGATTATGACGGGCAGGTCGCCCGTACCCGGCTGCGGCCGCTGCCGAGCGGCGCCGTTTCGGTGCGCCAGGCGATGATTTTTCTGCTCCTGCAGCTGACGATCGGGGCTGCCGTACTGTTCAGCCTCAATCGCACTACCATCCTGCTCGGGGCTGCCGTTCTCGCGCTGATTGGCACCTATCCGTTCATGAAACGCATCACCTATTGGCCGCAGGTGTTTCTCGGCCTCAATTTCAATTGGGGAGCGCTGATCGGCTGGACCGCGGTCGCCGGCGCGCTCGCCTGGCCGCCGCTGCTGCTGTATCTCGGCGGCCTCCTCTGGACACTCGGTTATGACACGATCTATGCGCATCAGGACAAGGAGGACGATATCCGCATCGGCGTCAAATCTTCGGCCATTGCTCTTGGCGCGCATACACGGCCCTGGCTCTTCGCCTTCTACGGGGCCGCGGTGCTGTTGTGGGGTGCGGCCGGCCATGTGGCCGGGCTCGGTGCGATTTTCTGGGCTTGCCTAACGGCCGCGGCAGCGCAGCTGGCCTGGCAGGCGGCTCGGGTGGCCACGGAGAATCCGGCGGACTGCCTGCACAAATTCCGCTCAAACCGGGCGGTCGGCTGGATGATGCTCGCCGGGATCATCGCCGGCCATTTTGCTTGACCGGTCTTGGACCCCGCCATCTTTGTCCGCCAGAATACCGCAATTACATCGCCGCCGCTGGTGCCGGAGATCCGGCTCCACCTCGCCACCGAGATCACCCCGATCTGGCTGGCCACCGAGGAAAGCTTGGCGCGCAGCGCGGTGCCGCCGCCGTTTTGGGCATTCGCCTGGGCCGGCGGCCAGACTCTCGCCCGCTACATCCTGGATCATCCCGCAGAGATCTCCGGCCGGTTCGTGCTCGATTTTGGCGCCGGGTCCGGGCTTGTCGCGATCGCGGCTGCGAAAGCCGGCGCGGCGCCTGTGCTGGCCGCCGAGATCGATCATTTCGCCGCTGCTGCGATTGCGATAAATGCCGCTCTGAACGACGTCGCGGTGACCGTCACGACCGCCGACGTGATCGACACCGCCGACCCCCGCTGGGAGGTCGTCGGTGCCTACGAGCCGCGAGCTGGAGGACCGCGATACCCGAGATGGGGTAGTCTGGCAGGTGCTGCCGCCCTGAAACGTGCTCGCGAGCCGCTCTGGCCGCCCCCATATAGCTCGCATGCCCTACTCCAGCCTGCGCGATTTCATGGACCGGCTCGAGACGGCCGGGCGGCTCGTGCGGGTTGATGCGCCGGTGTCGCCCTATCTCGAGATGACCGAGATTCAGACCCGGCTGCTCGCGGAGAGCGGACCCGCGGCGTTGTTCGAGAACGTCGCCCGCGAGACGGGCGGCCATTACGCGATGCCGGTCTTGGTGAACCTGTTCGGCACGGTCGAGCGCGTCGCCTGGGGCATGGACCGCGAGCCGCATCAACTGCGCGAAATCGGCGAAACGCTCGCCTTTCTGAAGCAGCCGGAACCGCCCGGGGGCTGGCGCGAGGCGCTGGAAATGCTGCCGCTGCTGCGAACTGTCATGGCGATGCGTCCGCGCACGGTCGGCGCCGCGCCGTGTCAGGAAATCGTATTGCGGGACGGCGAAATCGACCTCTCCGCGCTGCCGATCCAGACCTGCTGGCCGGGCGAGCCCGCGCCGCTGATCACTTGGCCGCTGGTGGTGACGAGAGGCCCAGGCGGGCGGCGCGAGGACGGTTTCAACCTCGGCATCTATCGCATGCAGGTGACCGGCCGCGACACGACCTTGATGCGCTGGCTCCAGCATCGCGGCGGCGCGCAGCACCATCAGCGCTGGCGCGCCGAGCGGGCCGAGCCCTTGCCGGCGGCGGCGGTGATCGGCGCCGACCCGGGCACGATCCTGGCCGCCGTTACACCGGTCCCGGACACCTTGTCGGAATACCAGTTCGCGGGATTGTTGCGCGGCCGCAAGGTCGAGCTGGTCGACTGCAAGACGGTACCGTTGAAGGTGCCGGCCGAGGCCGAGATCGTCCTAGAAGGCCATGTTTCGCTCGACGAGTACGGTGACGAAGGCCCCTATGGCGACCACACCGGCTACTACAACGCGGTCGAGCGCTTCCCGGTGTTCCGCCTCTCGGCGATCACGATGCGGGTGAGCCCGATTTACCTGTCGACCTTCACCGGCCGGCCGCCGGACGAGCCATCCATTCTCGGCGAAGCACTGAATGAGGTCTTCATCCCGCTCTTGCAGCAGCAATTCCCGGAAATCGTGGATTTCTGGCTGCCGCCCGAGGGATGCTCATACCGCGTGGCGGTGGCGGCGATCCGCAAGGCCTATCCCGGTCACGCCAAGCGGGTGATGATGGGGATCTGGTCGTTTCTGCGGCAGTTCACGTACACGAAATTCGTTATCGTCGTGGATGACGACATCGACGCGCGCGACTGGAAGGAGGTCATGTGGGCGATCTCGACCCGCATGGACCCGGTGCGCGATATAACGCTGATCGACAACACCCCGATCGACTACCTCGACTTTGCGTCGCCCGAATCGGGCCTCGGCGGCAAGATCGGTCTCGATGCGACCGGTAAATTGCCGCCGGAGACCCGGCGCGAGTGGGGCCGCCCGATCCGCATGGCCGAGGCGATCGTCGCCGAGGTGACGCGCAAATGGACGAGTTACGGCCTGCCCGGATCGGGAAAGCCAATTTGGAAATGACCGGAGCTCCTATGGCTGAAATCAACAAGGAAGCGGGGGCCGCGCTCAACCTCCTGCAAGACCTGATCGTGCGCGCTCGCCGTGCCGGCGCCGATACCGCGGACGCGGTGATGTTCGAAGGCATCTCGCTGTCGCATGCCCGCCGTCTCGGCAAAACCGAGAAACTCGAACGCTCGGAAGGCCAAGATCTAGGGCTCAGGGTGTTTATCGGGCGTCAGCAGGCGGTCGTGTCCTCCAGCGACCGCTCGCCGCAGGCGCTCGATGAACTCGTCGAGCGGGCGGTCGCGATGGCCCGCACGGTCCCCGAGGACCCCTTTTGCGGCATCGCCGACCCTGCCGAGATCGCCCGCGACTGGCCGCGCCTCGACATGCTCGACCCCGAGGAGCCGGGCGCCGAGGTTTTGATCGAGCGGGCGCGCGCCGCCGAGGAGGCGGCGCTCGCGGTCACGGGCGTCACCAATTCGGAAGGCGCCGAGGCCGGATGGGGCCGCTCGAGTGTTGCCCTTGCCGCCTCGAACGGCTTCGCCGGATTCTATTCGGGGTCGAGCCAGGGGATCAGCGCCAGCGTGATTGCCGGTTCGGGCACCGGGATGGAGCGCGATTACGATTTCGCGAGCGCGATCCATGCCGCCGATCTGCGCGATCCCGTCGAAATCGGCAAGAGCGCCGGCGAGCGCGCGGTCAAGCGTTTGGGCGCGAAGAAGATGCCGACCTGCCGCTGCCCGGTGGTTTTCGACCCGCGCGTCGCGCGCGGTTTTATCTCGCATCTGCTGGGGGCGATCTCGGGGCCGTCGATCGCACGCGGCACGAGCTTTCTGAAGGACCGGCTCGGCGATCGCATCTTCCCCGAGGCGATCACGATCATCGACGACCCGCACCGCCAGCGCGGGCTGCGCTCGAAGCCGTTCGACGGCGAGGGCATCGCCAACCGCCGCCGCGCCATCGTCGACAAAGGCGTGCTGACGACCTGGCTGTTGGATCTGCGTTCGTCGCGCCAGCTCGGCCTCCAGACCACCGGCCACGCCGCGCGCGGCACCGCTTCACCCCCTTCTCCTTCTGCAACCAATGTGTGGATCGAGAAGGGAGCGCTGAGCCCGACGGAGCTGATCGCCGATATCGAGAGCGGCTTCTACGTGACCGAGATGATGGGCATGGGCGTCAACGGGGTCACCGGCGACTATAGCCGCGGCGCTGCCGGCTTTTGGATCGAGAAGGGCGAAATCGCCTTCCCGGTCAGTGAGATGACGGTAGCTGGGAATTTGAAGGACATCTTCGCCCGCCTGGTCGCCGCCGACGACCTCGAATTCAAAGCCGGCGCCGATTCCCCGACCCTCAGGGTCGACGACCTCACCGTCGCGGGCGCCTGATCCAAATCGCGACCGCAAGACGAGCAGGGCCCGTTCCTCTTCGTCAGCGCCGGCAGCTTCGCCCCCGGTGCACAGCACGGCCGATCCTCCTTGATCGATATT
>VAZT01000462.1 GCA_005884825.1 Alphaproteobacteria bacterium | reverse complement strand
TGCAATAGCGGTCGTAATTGCCCTCGGCGCCGCAAGTGAAGTTTTCGTAGAGCGTCTGATCCGGGTCGTCGAGCCCATTGCCGGTCAGGTTGAGGGCGATCGTGTAGTCGCCGCGCATGACCCGCGGGAGCCATTGCGCGGTGTCGATCGGGTCGAGCTCGCCGTCGATGTAGATCTCCTTCAATTGGTCGATCAGGATGACCGCCGGATCGCGGTAGGGCGGAATGTTGCGGGTCGAGACGGTGAGCTTCAGCCGCTTGTCCGGTCCGTAGCCGAGTTTTTCCATGATGCTGCGGGCTTCGGCACGGTTTTTCGGGACATCGGGGCTATAGCCGGGCAGGCCCTTCAGCATGTCCGCGGGCATGCCCCACACGCCCTCCGGCGGCGGCAGCATCGCACCCCCGAAGTCGCCCTTGCCCTCGGTCAACGTGTCGACAAAGGCCTTGCGGTCCACCGTCAACGCCACCGCACGGCGCAGCTCGGGCTTGTCGAAGGGCGCCGCCTCCCGGTTCATCATCACGTTGCGGTTGACGTTCGACGGCACCAGCGCGCAAGTCGCTTCCGGGTCCTGCGTCTTGGCGTCCTTTAAGAGCGGCACCTGCAGAAAAAACGGCGAGGTCATGTCGAACTTGCCGGCGACAAAGGCGAGGATGCCGGTCGACGGGTTTCTGATGATCGTATACTCGATGCCGTCGAGATAGGGCCGGTCCTTCTTCCAGTAATCCGGGTTTCTGGTGACCCGGATCACCTCGTTGGGCTTGAACTCGACAAATTTGAAGGGGCCCGTGCCGATCGGATGCGAGCGCATATCGCGCGGCGACACATGGCACGGGTAGATCGGCGTAAACCCGGAAGCGAGCAGTGCGATGAAGGAGGGTTGCGGCCGCTTCAGCCGAAAGGTGACTTCGTTGTCGCCGTTCGGCGCGACCTCATCGAGATTGCGGTACCACGCCTTGCGCGGGTTGATGCGCAACTTGTCGGCCGATTTGCCGGTCAGGAGATCCCAGGTGCACACGACGTCCTTCGCCGTGAAGGGTTTGCCGTCATGCCACCTCACGCCTTGGCGAAGCCGGAACGTCAGCTGCGCCTTGTCCTCGTCCCACGACCAGTCGGTCGCGAGATCAGGCACGATCGACTGAAACCCGCTTTGCGGCACGTCCTGCTTGTACATGACAAGATTGTTGAAGACGCCCATCATCGGGCCCTCGGCCGCGATCGTCGCCTCCTCATGGATCGACATGCTCGCCGGGCTGTCGAAGAAATAAACCTTGAGGACGCCCCCCGATTTCTGGGCCGAGGCCGGGCCGCCCGCCCACAGCGCGCCGCAGAACGCACCGGCCGCCGCCAGCGCGCGCAAATTTCCTTGCATCTCCCTGTTCCTCCACAAAGCGCCGCCCGCCCGGCCTACTCCGGGCGACGGCACCTTGCGTCTAGCTTAGCACGATTCTGGGCCGAGCCGACGAGCTCAGTTGGCGAGCCAAAGGTCTTCGAAGCGCTGGCCGTTGTAGATGCTGTTGACCTGGGTAACGAGGCCCTTGAGCTTGGGGTAATGGCAGTTGGCGACGCGCGTGTAGAAAAGGATCGGGCGGGCATCATCCTCGATCAGTTTCCGCTCGATTTCCCAAACAATTTTTTTGCGCTTCTGCGGGTCGGGCTCCGCCGATTGCTTGTCGATCAGCTTGTCGATGTCGGCATTGCAATAACCGGTGTAATTGCGCGCCGCGCCGCAGACATAATTTTCATAGAACGCAACGTCCGGATCATCGACCGCCGTCTCGGTGACGTTCACGGCGACCTTGTAGTCCTTGCGCATCAGCATCGGATACCATTGGATCGTGTCGATCGGGTTGAGCTCGGCGTCGATGTAAATCTCCTTCAGCTGTCCGATCAGGACCACTGCGGCGTCGCGATAGGCCTGGACATTGCGCGTCGTCACCGTCAGCGGCAGCCGCTTATCAGGGCCGTAGCCCAGCTTCTCCATGATCTTGCGAGCCTGCGCTCGGCTGGCCGAGACGTCCGGGTCGTAACCCGGCAGGTTCCGCATCGCGTAGGGCGGCATGCCCCATATGCCCTCGGGCGGCGGCTGCATGACGCCGCCGATGGTCCCTTGTCCGTCGGCGATGATATCGACAAACGCCTGGCGATCGAGGGACAGCGACATTGCGCGACGCAGCTCGGCGTTATCGAAAGGCGGCGCGTTGCGGTTGACGAGCAGGTTACGGCTGACATTCGGGATCAGCATGTCGCAGATCGCCTGCGGCCGCTGGTTCTTCACATCCTTCAGCTGCGGCATCGTGACGCCGAAATAGACGTACTCCTGGCCGGCAATAAAGGAGAGGAGGCGAGTCGATACGTCCTTGATGATCGGGTATTCGATACCGTCAAGGTAAGGCCGCCCCGGTTTCCAGTAATCCGGATTGCGCACCACCGTGATTGACTGATTAGGCTTGAATTCGACGAACTTGAACGGCCCGGTGCCGATCGGATGCTGACGCATCTGCGCCGGCGATACGTGACACGGATAGATCGGCGTCCAGCCGGTTGCTAGCATCGACAGCAACGATTGCTGCGGTCGCTTCAGGTGAAGCGTGACCTCATAATCGCCGTTGGTCGACACCTCGGATATATTCTCGAACCATGGTTTGCGCGGGTTGATCCGCAATTTTTCCGCCGCCTTGCCTTGCAAGAGGTCGAGGGTGCATTTGACATCGGCCGCCGTGAAGGGCTTGCCGTCATGCCACTTCACCCCCTGGTGCAGCGGGAACGTCAATTCGGTGCCGTCCTCGCTCCAGCGCCATTCGGTGGCGAGCTCCGGCACGATCGACTCGGGCGTATTCTGTGGCTCGTCCTGTTTGAAGATGACGAGGTTATTGAACACGCCCGACATCGGCCGGTTGACCGCCTGTGTCGATTCCTCGAGCATCGACATGCTGGCGGGGCTATCGAATGCGGGGTCGAAGACCACGCCGCTGCATCCCCGCTGGCCCCGTTATTGAGGGCTCTCATGCAGGGTAGCAGTGCCGCGGAGGGTACCACGGTCTGCGTGAACCAGGCAATTTCGCCGGCCTAACGGTCGAGCCAAACGTCTTCGAAGCGCCAGCCGTTGTAGATGCTGTTGACCATGATCGTCAGCCCTTTGACGTAGGGCTGCCGGCAGCTCGCGGCACGGTAGTGGAAGATGATCGGCCGGGCGCCGTCTTCCTGCAGCGTGCGATCGATCGTCCACACCAGCTTTTGGCGCTTCTCGCGGTCGGGTTCCATCGACTGGCGCTCGAATTGTTTTTCGAGCTCCGGGTTGCAGTAGCCGGTGATGTTGCGTTCGGCGCCGCAGGCGTAGTTCTCGAAGAACTGCTGGTCCGGATCGTCGACGGCGGCGGCGGTCAGATTGAGGCCGACCACGTAATCCTTGCGGATCGCTTTGGGAAACCAGTTCACCGTTTCGATCGGGTCGAGCTCGGCGTCGATATAGATCGTCTTCAGCTGGTCGGTCAGGATGATCGCCGGGTCGCGGGCAATCGGGATGTTGCGGACCGACAACTTGACCCGGAGCCGGTTGTCCGGCCCATATCCCGCCCGTTCCATGATCGCGCGCCCTTCCGCCCGGCTCTTCTCGACATCGGGGTCATAGCCCGGCAGTCCTTTCAGCATCTCGGGGGGCAGGCCCCATACCCCGGCGGGCGGCGGCAGCAAGGCGCCGCCGATATCGCCCTGGCCTTCGTCGAGGATATCGATGAACGCCTTGCGGTCGAGGCTCAGCGCCATCGCGCGCCGGATTTCCGGATTGTCGAAGGGCGGGACCTTGCGGTTGATGATGAGGTTTCGGCTGGCGTTGAGCGGGGTGGTCTCGCAGATTGCCTGCGGCGCCTGGCTCTGGACGTCCTTCAACAGCGGGATCGCCACGTCGTAGGGCCAAGTCATATCGAAATTTCCGGCGACAAAGGCGAGGAGCGCCGTCGAACGGTTCGGGACGATCGTGTATTCGA
>VAZT01000461.1 GCA_005884825.1 Alphaproteobacteria bacterium | reverse complement strand
TGCAGTCCCACCCTAAACCAGAGGGCAAGCAGCGGTGAACCGCGCCTGCGGAAGATTTCCGGTTTGCGTTTAGCTCGCGAGCAGCTTGTGCTGCTCGGCCCAGTCCAGCGGCAGATCCAGTTCGGTCAGACGCGTCGCCGTGAGCTCGACGGGTTGCCGGCCCTGCAGGATCACCAAGACCAGCTCTGGGCTCAAGAAGGAAAGGTCAACGAGACGCCGGATGTAGCGCCGGCTAATGGCGTCACGCTTGGCCAGATCCTGCAGCGATCGGGCGCGACCGGTGGCGAGCTCCTCAAACCACCCGCGCCCGCGTGCGATGGCCTTGATCAGCGCCGGATCACATCTCGAGGCATGGTTCTGCGGCGCCAACCCGGGCAGCACCAGCTTTGTTTCAGCGCCGCGCCGCTTGAAATCGACAGCGGCCGTCAGCTCGATCGTGTTGCCGCTTGGCTGCTCCGACGCGCCTAGCGAGGCTTCCACGCCCAACAGCGCACGGCGCCGCATCTTGATGATGATCCGTTTGTCGTCGACGATCACCTGCTCGACGAGCTGTTGTACGATCCTGGCTCGTTCCCGTGGCGCGCTGCGGAGCAGCGCTGCAAGACGGGCGGCACGGCCGATCAATCGGCGAATCTGGTCCCCGGGCATACCAGGACTACTGAGCCGTTCGAGCAACCTCGCCGGGCTGGCCAGCGCGTCCGCTAGGACGCTGATCACGCAATCTTCGATCTCCTGAGCGGCAAGCCGCCAACTTTGCGTGTGATCCTGTCCGGCCTCGGAGATCAGCGCAGTGGAGACGTAATAGCGATAGCGTCGGCCTTTCTTGACGGCGTGGGATGGCGTGAGCCGCTCTCCGTTCGCATCGACCAGCAAGCCAGCCAGCAGGCTCGGCTCGGCGGCTTTCGCCCTGCGCCGATGATCGCCGGCATGGGCGGCGAGCTGGTCTCGAACAGCAGTCCAGGTCTCATCGTCGATCAGCGAGGGATGCTGGCCCGGGTAGAGCTGACCCTTGTGCGCAATCTGCCCGGTGTAAATCGGGTTCGACAGCAGTCGGTAGATGTGGCCGCGCGAGAATGATGTGCCGCCGCGCTCGGCTCCCTTCGCGGTCGTGCTGCGCTTTGTACGCAGCCCGAGCCGGTCAGCCTGATCTTTGACCCGGCGCACGCCGCCGAGCTCGCGATAGAGCGCGAAGATCCGGCGGACAGTTTCGGCCTCGGCTGGATTGATGACGAGCGCACGCTCGCTTGCGTCATAGCCGAGTGGTGGGTTGCCGCCCATCCACATGCCCTTCTTCTTCGACGCGGCGATCTTGTCGCGGATGCGCTCACCGGTGACCTCGCGCTCGAACTGGGCAAAGGACAACAGCACGTTGAGCGTCAGCCGTCCCATCGAGCTCGTCGTGTTGAACTGCTGCGTCACTGAAACGAACGACACACCCTGCGCGTCGAAGATCTCGACGAGCCGGGCAAAATCGGCGAGCGATCGGGTCAGCCGGTCGACCTTGTAGACCACCACGATGTCGATCCGGCCGGCCCGGATATCGGCGAGCAGGCATTGCAGTGCGGGCCGATCCAGATTGCCACCCGAGAACCCGCCATCGTCATAGCGGTTCCTTGCCAACACCCAGCCCTCGTGTTGCTGGCTGCGGATGTAGGCCTCGCAGGCTTCGCGCTGCGCCGCGAGCGAATTGAATTCCTGTTCGAGCCCTTCCTCGGTGGATTTGCGGGTATAGATCGCGCAACGCCGGCGGCTCGCGTCAGCCCGCGGCATTGCCGCTCTCGATCGGCTCGCCGGCCGGGTACGCTGGTGGCGCGGAACGGCGAATAGCGCAGCGGTTCGGCTTTAACCCGAAGAACAGCGGTCCCGACCACGCTGTGCCGGTGATCTTTCGCGCAAGGGCGGACAGCGAACGATAGCTCGTGCCCTGCCACGAGAAGCCGTCATCGAGCACCAGCACCTCATAGGTTCGGCCCCGCCATTCCCGAACCAGCCGGGTTCCCGATTTCAGTTCGGGACGCGCACGCCGCCTGATCTCGCCGGTTTCGTTGAACTGACGTGCAGCCTGGCGGAGCTGGCGCTGCCGATCCGGGCGGAGGCCACCGAGAGTGACTTCCTGTATCCGGTATGCGACGGCGCGCAGCAGCAACTCGCGGCTGAGGTGCGGCGATGCATCGGCTTTGTAGAGAGCGCGCCACCGCTGACGAAGCTCGCCGAGGTCGAGCTCGGGGAGGCGCGCGAGCGCCTCCCGGCAGGCCGCAGCGTCTTGGGTCGCGCGGCTCATGCCTGCTCCGGCGCGACAATGCGGTAGACCCGGCCGCGCTCCTCCGTGGCCGAGGTGACGGTCAGCCCGAGTTTCTTCTTCAGGGTTCCCGAGAAGAGTCCCCGCACCGTATGCCGCTGCCAACCCATTGCACTCGCCACTTCGTCGACGGTTGCGCCTTCGGGTCGCTGCAGCATCGCGATCACCGCATCCTGCTTCGACGGGCGCTTAGCGTCGGACAGCTGGTCCGGGTCGGGCAGGGCCTCGATTGCCGCCCACAGCTGATCAATCAGCGCCGCGCGATCACCGAGCTTTCTTCGCTTTTCGACACCGGGCAGAGCGTTCCACAATACCAACAGCCGCTTGCCGCTGAGTGGGGCGGCGTGCAATTCCTCCTTTGAAGCGACGGCAACCTCGCCCTCCGCCATCGTGGCCGGCGGCTCGCGGCACAGCGTGATTCCGTCATTTCCAATGATGTAAATGCGCATGGGTGGGCTCTCCTGATTGATCCCGCGGCGGGTGCCGCCGGTGACCCACTCACGCTCTCTTCGCCGACCAAAGCCACTCCATTCCGGATAATCTTGTGGCGTTGTTGAGGCGCAGCGGAGCATGGAATTGCTCTGCTCGGAACGGCGGCTGCAGTGAGCGGAATCAGCAGCCACAGTGCCGAAAACAGATGCTCTGGTCGGCTGGGTATCTGCTATCCAGCCGACTGCTGACTACAGCTCGGTGTAAGACAGGTCTTAGTTGTTCAAAGGACACGAAGGAACTAACCCGCGCTCCAGCGTTGCCTGAAAATACCTCCACAGCGAGAAGGAAAGTTCACCAGGAACGGCCGGGCCGCGCTCTGCTACCCGTTGTATACTACAATATCAAAAAT